>JAFXMJ010000126.1 GCA_017530465.1 Bacteroidales bacterium | reverse complement strand
GATACGAAAAACTCTTGAATCGTTTTGCTCAACAAAATAGAAGGAAGATTACCTAAATATTGAACGAAGACCTCAATGCTCCCTTACGGGGGCATTTTTTTATATGTTTTCAGCTTTTAAACTTTCCTTTTGCTTTTCCCTAACGAGTTCTTAAAAAGAAAAAAAGCAGTTGCGAAATCTTCGTAACTGCTTGATTTTCAGAGCTTTCTTTGGTAGCGGGAGCCGGGAATGATCCGGCGACCTCATGATTATGAATCATGCGCTCTAACCAGCTGAGCTATCCCGCCATCATTATGTGTCGTCTTTTATTTTGACGCTGCAAAGGTAGATACTTTTTTCAATACTTGCAAATTATTTTTGTAATTTTTTTCATATTTTTTTTTAATTGGCTGATTATAAGTATAATTAAAGCATCAATATCTACATTATCGCTGCAACGCCAATCCCTTGGCGTGATATTTGAGATAAAAAAATTAAACAAAATGTTTCGGCATAGACAAATTTTATGTATCTTTGCCGTTGATTGGTTTCAATTAACAGTTGCAACTATGAAACTGAAAACAAAATTGCCATTGTTTACGAGTATCACGGTGCTGATGTCGATCTTTCTTATCGCATTCAACTCCATATATAGCTTCCGAAAACAAGCTATGCAGGACATCGAATCATTCAGGGAAGAGGAGACGGAATCCAACAAGAATCAGCTCAAAGACATCGTAAACATTGCATACGACATGATAGACTACTCGTACCGGCAGAGCAGCGGCGCGGGAGTGAGGGAGCGTTATGGTTTCGACTTGGAAGACACACTCGAGGACAGCAATGTCAAGATGGTGGCGGTCAACATGTTGAAAATAACGCTTGAAAACTTGCGCGTACTCCGTTTCGGTACTGAGGGTTACTTGTGGATCAATGACTACGCCCCGCCGCACGCCGTTGTGATGCACGCAGCACAGCGCAACCTCGAAGGCGAGCCGCACGTCTTTTATATCGGTGACACCGACGTCAATATGTACGACGAATATTCTGCTATCGTCAAGGCCAACAACGGCGAAGGATACCTCAAATATAGCTTCTACACCCTCGAAAGCAAGGAATGGCGTCCAAAAATCGCATTCATCAAACTCTATGAACCACTCGGATGGATTATCGGTACGGGTGTCTATGAGGACTACATCGACAAGGCGGTGATGGCTAAGACCGAAGACCTCAATAAGCGCATCAACGGACTTGTGCGCGATACAATCGTAATCGGCATCGTCCTGACGCTCATCGCTACATTGGTGCTGTACTACTTCGGCAACTCGGTGTCGCAGCCTATCATCACCATCGAGCTCCTGCTCGACCAGATGTCGAAAGGCCTCATCGTGAAAAAACTCGACATCGACCGCAACGACGAAATCGGTCAGATGAGCAACTCGCTTAACGCCCTCATCGACGGTGTGACGGCATACGCCGGTTTTGCGCGGCAGATTGGTGAAGGCAACCTCGATTCCAACTTCGACCTCCTCTCATCAGAAGACAACCTCGGCAACTCGCTCCTCGAAATGCGTAACTCCTTGCGCCACGCCCGCGACGAGGAGGAAAAACGTCAACAGGAAAACAAACGCCGTCAGTGGGCGGCGGAAGGTCTTGCTGTACTCGGCGACATCATCCGTATGGGCTCGGGACGCTCGTCAAGGACAATGTTCAACAAGGTGCTGCAAAAACTCACCGACTACATCAACGCAACGATGGGCGGCATCTTTGTACTCAACGACGACAACAAGGACGACATACACCTCGTACAAGCCGCCACCGTGGCATACCAAAAGACCAAATTTGTGGAACACAAGGTATATCCCGGCGACGGTCTTGTTGGCACGTGCTATCTCGAAAAAGAAAAAATCTTCCTCACCAAACTCCCAGACAAGTACATCGAGGTGCACTCCGGTCTTGGCGAATCTAATCCCAAGTGCCTGCTGCTCGAACCTCTCATTATGGATGAGAATGTGCTCGGCGTGCTTGAAATTGCATCGATGGAAATCATCGAGGATTACCAGGTGGATTTTATCGAACACGTGGCGCAATCTCTCGCCATCGCGATAGCATCTTACAGGATAACGTCGGAGGTGAAGGATGTGGCGTGATAGTAGGAACGAGGAAAGAGGAATGAGAAATGAGAAATGAGGAATGAGAAATTATTTGGCATCCGCCGGATGGCAATTATGCATTATGAATTATGCATTATGCATTATGAATTTTGAATTGTGAATTAAAATAAAACATCCCATAATAATTATGTTAATATTCTACAAGTCAACGACTTCCGCGATATACGCTGTCAAGTTTAAGCAGGCGTTGTCGCAGGAGGACGACGAAAAGTTGGTTTGGTTGTTTGGCAACGCCCAACACCTGAGCGACAACAAGATTGCAGGCACTTTTGTAGGCCCGCGCAAGGAAATGATTACTCCGTGGAGCACCAACGCCGTGGAAATCACCCAAAATATGGGCATACAAGGCGTGGAGCGCATAGAGCGTTTTGAACCAGTGGCAGAGGGCTGCGAACCTGTTTTCGACAAGATGCTACAACGTGTGTATCAAGACATTGACGAAAATGTCTTCACCATCGACAAAAAGCCCGACCCCGTTGTGCATATCGACGATATGCGTGCCTACAACCAGAAGGAAGGCCTCGCTCTCAGCGAACCCGAAATCCAATACCTCGAAGGACTCGCCAAACAACTCGGCAGACCGCTTACAGACTCCGAAGTGTTTGGTTTTTCGCAAGTTAACTCCGAACACTGCCGACACAAGATTTTCGGCGGCACTTTTATAATTGACGGCAAAGAAAAGCCCGAATCGCTTTTCCAACTCATAAAAAACACTTCCAAAGCCAACCCTCGCGGCATCGTGTCCGCATACAAAGACAATGTGGCGTTTCTTGACGGACACATTGCGGAGCAGTTTGCGCCCGAAAAGCCCGACCAACCCTCCGAATTTGAAATCAAGGACGTGGAGACGGTGCTTTCGATGAAGGCAGAAACCCACAATTTCCCGACCACCGTGGAGCCTTTCAATGGTGCTGCAACAGGTTCGGGCGGCGAAATTCGCGACCGTATGGCGGGCGGCAAGGGCAGTTTTCCGATTGCTGGTACGGCAGTTTATATGACATCGTACCCGCGTTTTGAGGACGACAGCCGCCGTTGGGAAGGCAAGGTAAAGGAGCGCAATTGGCTCTATCAGACCCCTGTGGAGATTCTCATCAAGGCTTCCAACGGCGCGAGCGACTTCGGCAACAAGTTTGGACAGCCGTTGATTAATGGTTCGTTGCTCACATTCGAGCACGAGGAAGACGGCAGGGTGTATGGTTTTGACAAGGTGATAATGCAGGCGGGCGGCGTTGGTTATGCGCGTCGTCAAGATAGCATCAAAGGTACTCCTACCCCCGACTTGCCAATCGTGGTGCTCGGCGGCGACAATTACCGAATCGGCATGGGCGGCGGCGCAGTAAGTAGCGTTGCCACGGGTCAATACAAAAACGACATCGAACTCAACGCCGTGCAGCGTTCCAACCCCGAAATGCAAAAGCGCGTCTATAACGCCATCCGTGGCATTTCCGAAATGGATACCAACCCGATTGTTTCCGTACACGACCACGGCGCAGGCGGACACTTAAACTGCCTCTCCGAACTCGTGGAAGACACCGGCGGCGAAATCGAAATCGACAAACTCCCCGTTGGCGACCCAACTCTTTCGAGCAAGGAAATCATCGGCAACGAATCGCAGGAGCGTATGGGTCTTGTAATTGACCCCGCAAAAGTGGAACTCCTCCAACGCATCGCCGACCGCGAGCGCGCCCCGATGTACGTGGTGGGACACACGACCAACGATATGGTGTTTAAGTTTGTAAACCCCGACAAAACCACTCCCATCAACCTCAAACTCGAAGATTTCTTCGGCAAGCCGCCCAAGACAATTATGCGCGATGAAACCGTAAAGAGGAAATATTCGCCGCTCCGTTACAATCCGCGCAAATTTGTGGAGTATCTCTCTGAGGTACTGAAACTTGAAGGCGTCGCTTGTAAAGATTGGTTGACCAACAAGGTGGACCGCTCGGTAACAGGCAAGATTGCCCGTCAGCAGAATGTGGGCGCATTGCAATTGCCGTTGGCGGATTTGGGCGCAGTATCAATCGACTACACCGGCACACGCGGCATGGCAACGGCTCTCGGACACGCTCCAGCAATTGCGTTGATAGACACTGCGGCAGGTTCGAGGATGGCAATTGCTGAGGCACTGACCAACATTGTTTTCGCACCGTTGGAGAATGGCATCGACTCCATCTCCCTGAGTGCCAACTGGATGTGGCCCTGCAAAAACAAGGGCGAGGACGCTCGTCTGTATTCGGCTGTGGAGGCTGCAAGCAAATTTGCAATTGCTCTCGGCATCAACATCCCCACCGGCAAGGATTCGCTCTCGATGACCCAAAAATATCCCGACGGCAAGCAGGTGATGTCGCCCGGCACGGTAATCATCACGGCATCCGGCGAGGTCAACGACATCAAGAAAATCGTAACACCCAACATCAAGGACGTTCCCGAATCCACACTTATATATATAGACTTCTCCAACTCGTCGCCGTCGCTGGGCGGATCAAGTTTTGCGCAAGTATTGGGCGGATTGGGCTACGACTGTCCCGATGTGGCAAGTCCCAAGGCGTTCCGCGAAACCTTCAACGCAGTGCAGACGCTTATCAATCAAGGACTTGTATTGGCAGGACACGACGTTTCGGCGGGCGGCATCATCGTTACGCTGTTGGAGATGTGCTTCGCCAACGTGAAGGGCGGCGTTGACTTCCGCGTAAAGGACGACGATATGTGCCGCGCCCTGTTTAGCGAAAATGCGGGCATCGTAATCCAAGTATCAGACCTCCGCAGCGTGGAGCAAATCCTCAAAACCGCCAACGCCGACTACACCATCATCGGCAAACCCGTGCCGGAGCGTGCGTTGGTAGTGCGCCACGATTTCAATATGACCAAAATCGACATCGACCTCTGCCGCGACCAGTGGATGCACACGTCGTACTTGCTCGACAGATTGCAGACCGCACAGCCCTGCGCCGACGCTCGATACAATAATTACAAGAAGCAACCGTTGGAATTCAAATTCCCGTCTGATTTCAGCGGCAAACTCTCGCAATACGGCATCGACCCCAAGCGTCGTACCAAGACCGGCATCAAGGCTGCAATCATCCGCGAAAAAGGCATCAACGGCGACCGCGAAATGGCTTACACGATGTATCTTGCGGGCTTCGACGTGAAGGACGTACACATGACCGACCTCGCCACTGGCAGGGAGACGTTGGAGGATGTCAACTTCATCGTTTATTGCGGTGGATTCTCCAACAGCGACGTGCTTGGCTCTGCTAAGGGTTGGGCGGGCGCGTTCAAGTACAACGAAAACACCCGTCGCGCCCTCGAAAACTTCTACAAGCGTCCCGACACTCTGTCGCTCGGCGTCTGCAACGGTTGTCAGTTGATGAACGAACTGGAACTCATCTATCCTGGT
>JAFXMJ010000125.1 GCA_017530465.1 Bacteroidales bacterium | reverse complement strand
TTCGTCCCAAAAGCCGCTGATAACAACGTTTTGTTTTATTGGAGTGGTCACGGACGGCAAGGCGAATTTGTATGGCGCGACCTAAAGGAAGAAGGTGAAGGCTTCACTTCCGATATGCTGCGCAACTTGGCGAATAGCCTTACTTTCAGAAAGATGCTGATTGTGGCTGAGCCTTGTTTTTCGGAAAGCGTAATTACTTCAATAGACGGCATCAATGGCGTACTGGCAATTGCTGGTGCGGCGTACAACGAACAGTCTTGGGCAGATAATTGGAACTATGAAAACCTGTTCTGGATGAGCGACCGTTTCACTCAAAACTTCCTTACATGCCTTGACAATGGTAACAATCGCGTCAATTATCAGGAACTATACCTGTATTGTACCAAGCACACACTGGGCTCCCATGTGAAAATTGTAAATGCCAACAATTTCGGAAATTTGTACAAGGAGACTGTGGATGAATTTTTTACTAACCGTTAATACAAATAAGCAATGAAACATAAAGTATTCTTAGCACTTATGGCGATTGCTATTTTGACAAACGCCTGCAACGACAAGGACGACGACAATATCGACGATAATGCTCCCATTGACGGCAACAATATGGTCTGGGACGATTTGGAGTATTTCCAAAATGCATTTGTGGAGATTGATTCGTCGGGCAGATTGGTCAATAGGAATGTTGGCCAGCCGCTATACGCCGTCGATACAGCCCGCATTTATGTAGGTGTGGAGAATATGGAGGAGGCGTTGTCGTTCTTTGACGCCGCATTGTCGCCTGAGGTCGCAAGGACTGTATCTGTCTCCAATTGCTACACATACGATTTTTTTGACCGGGACGGCAAGACACAAGGCACGGTATCTTTTGAACCGAATGAGGATGATGGGGCAATAGCCGAAATCACGACCAATCTTCCCGATTTGAAATACTTCAACCGTGTGACGTTCATTCGCAAGTCTTACTGGCCCAACAATGATGCCGCCGGAATCCATAAAATTGGCGACATAATACGCTATCAGACCGACATCCAGAAGTATCCATATACGGAGCTTAATAATGTCGCCTTTGTATGCGTGAGGGAAAAATCATACGGGGTAAAGCCGATTTACGTCGCGCTTACCAAGACAAATGAGTACACCCACGCGCAAGCCTTGAAGATGGCGACCACGCCGGTCTATCCTTCCAATAAGAATGTTGTAATGGTGATTGCCAATATTATAAGCAAAAACTTCGATTTTTTCAAGGCGAAGTTTGATGAGGCTGGCGAAGGCGAGCTCTCGGCAGATACTGGTTATCTCAATTTTGTTTTTTCCCCAGGTCCGCCGCCAATGTTCTGCGTCGTGAACCTGTCAACAGGCAAAATCCAGCCCGAGGTTACAAACGGTCGTACTATTAAGCATCCTTTTATGCTTAGAATCGACTGGCTTAACGAGTAATACATATCAATCAATAATAATTATTAACAAAAAACAGATGAACAAATTTAAATTTCTGATTCCGATTCTGGCATTTGCGCTGACACTTGGCGCATGCCACGACGATGACTCGTCAGACGATAGCAATGATGCTACCCTCGATGACGTCCAGGTACTTGATTCTGGCAGTGTCAACTTGTACGACTATTACACTGAGCTGCTCCAGAACTCATCTTCCGCCAATAGCGAAGGCGATGAGGCTCTCAAACTCCTTGCAGAAAACAGGATCAAGCAGTTGCAAAACTATGCCGACTCTGTGGCAGAAGCCGAAGGCGCCAACGGAGTTTCCGGTGCTGTCAATAGTTTCTTGACCTACCTCAATATCAGCTACTGCGTTGTCAACGTGAAGACCACAGGCGCGGACGGCTCAGATATTGTGATGTCAACGCTGCTCGTGTGGCCCAAACGCGTATGGCCGCTGCCCGATCCCAAGCCCGACCATGTGCTGCTTGGCACCCATATCACCATCGCAAGTGATGAGGAACGTCCCACCAATTTCAAAAACCTTAGCAGATCGACCGACGTGTCTATGATGGCGTGCGAATGGGCTGCTCACGGTCTGTTTGATATGACGATAGAGACTCTCGTCATCATGCCGGACTACGAAGGCTATGGCTCTACCTTCGATCGCACACACCCGTACCTCAATCGTGAGGTGCAGGCCAAACAGTGTGCCGACGCTATCCAGCGCGGTATTGCATGGTTTGAGTCCAACAAGAAAAAACTCGAAAAAGACTATAAAGTCGTTACCTGTGGATATTCGCAGGGCGGTGCTGTGTCGGCTGCTACATATCGCTATTGCCTCGAACACGACATCTGCAAAGGCCATCTTGGCGGCGCAGTATGTGGCGACGGTCCATACGACCCTTACGAGACGCTCTATTACTATTGCAATACCAATGAAATCGCTATGCCCGTTGCACCTACGTTGGTAGTCAAGGGTCTTTGCGACTCAGATGATGAGATGAAAGCAGCTGGATGTACTCCCGCCGACTTCCTCACTTCGTCGTTCATTGCTACTGGTATCATCGACCGCATTGCGGCTAAGAAATACAACACAGAAGGTTGCGATGCTGCCGTGGACGAATATGCCAAAAAGCATCCCGACGAGTTCAAGAAGAACTCCAACGGTTATTATACCGCAGACCAGATATTGAAAAAAGAGGTAATCGAGTATATGCTCAATGGCACATTGCCCACTGATGCAACATTGGCTCACAAGCTGGAAACAATGAAGCATTGTCTTCAAAAGAACGCCCTTTGGTATGCGGATGGCGGAGTATGGACTCCTCCTGCAGGTGCCAAATTCACGTTCTTCCACAGCAAAAGGGACGAGGTAGTGCCGTGTTCCAATATGAACAGCATTGGCGACAAATGGGGATGGTCTAATTCGTGCTGCAAATATATCGAGTACGATACCGACACGCATACCCACGTAGGAACAGGTACAGCATTTTTCGCATGGTACTATGGTGACTATGTTAGCGAAATCTATCGCAACAAATGGAAATCTGGGAATTACCATTTCACTGGTGAGAAAGGTTTTAGCTTCTAATATGTCGTATTAGGATAGACCAATAAATAAAAATCCGCCGCAAAGATTTTATAAATCATTGCGACGGATTTTTTGTATCGTCTGGAGTGCGGACGGCTCGTCCGCGTTTTTACATACCAAACTCTTTCTTGAGCGTGTCTACGTAGTCGAGCTTTTCCCAAGTGAAAAATTCAACTGACTTGGTGTACTTGCTGCCTTCGGGCGTGATGAATGTTACGTCCTTGGTGTAGGGCGTGCGGCCGAAGTGTCCGTAAGCCGCTGTGGGCTGAAAAATCGGGTTTTTGAGCTTGAGGCGACGGATGATAGCTGCTGGACGGAGATCGAAAATTTTGGCGATTTTTTGCGCAATTTCGCCGTCTGAGAGAGCCACCTTCTTTGTGCCGTAGGTGTTGACGTAGATGCCAACAGGCTCTGCAACACCAATGGCGTATGCCACCTGCACGAGCACTTCGTCGGCGATGCCTGCCGCAACGAGGTTTTTGGCGATGTGGCGTGTGGCGTATGCTGCCGAACGGTCAACTTTCGAGGGGTCTTTGCCCGAGAATGCGCCGCCGCCGTGTGCGCCCTTGCCGCCGTAGGTATCCACGATTATCTTGCGTCCCGTGAGGCCTGTGTCGCCGTGAGGACCGCCGATTACAAACTTGCCGGTGGGGTTCACAAGCAGTTTGAAGTCGGTGTCAAAAAGCTTTTTCTCGCGGTCGGAGAGCTTCTCCACGAGGCGGGGGATGAGGATGTTTCTTACGTCGTGCGTGATGATGTCCACCATCTGATTGTCGGCGAGGAGCTGAGCCTCGGGAGTGTCGGTGGATGGCTTTATGAAGTCGTCGTGCTGCGTGGAGAGCACGATGGTGTCGATGCGGAATGGGCGGTCGTTGTCGTCGTATTCTATCGTTACCTGCGATTTTGAGTCGGGGCGGAGGTATTTCATTTCGCGACCCTCTCGGCGGATGGCGGCGAGTTCAATGAGGAGTTTGTGAGAGAGTTCGATGCTGTATGGCATCAGGCTCTCAGTCTCGCGTACTGCGTAGCCAAACATCATTCCTTGGTCGCCCGCGCCCTGATTGTCGGCGTCGGCACGTTCTACGCCCCGGTTGATGTCCTGGCTCTGACCGTGTATTGCTGACAATACGCCGCACGAATTGCCGTCAAACATGTATTCGCCCTTGGTG
>JAFXMJ010000124.1 GCA_017530465.1 Bacteroidales bacterium | reverse complement strand
ATGTCGTGGGATTCAGGCATTTGTGTCATTCCCCAAAATCCGGGAATTTTTGAAATTGTGTGCAATCGTCCGTCCCGAATTGCAAAGAGACCGTGGTCGTGCAGACAGAAAATTTCGCCGTCGAAAGAGCGGAGTTTCCAGGTCTGCCCTACCCCACCCGCGATTTCCCTGACGTCGCCCACGAGCGGCCAGTTGGTTGCAAAAAGTCCACGGTTGGTGGCGATGTAGAGGCTGTTGCCGTCCACAATTGCATCATATCCCGCGCCGTAAAACAATTGTTGCGAATACAAATTTTTGATTGGGAAAGTGAGCAAAATCTTGTCGATTCCGTTGTCGAGCCCCACCCAAATATTGCCCTCTTCTTCAAAAGCCAACGACAGCACGGTGTTGTTTTGCAGGCCGTTGTGGTCGTCAAAATAGACGGCTTTTCTTGTTTCTTTGTCGATGACCGCCACGCCGCCCTTGATTGTTCCTACGGCAAAAATGCTGTCGCCGTCAGCCGCGCAGAATGCGATATTTGCGTGCAAAAAACTGTCGGCGTCGGTCTTGAATTGGCTGCATAATGTGCCGTCGTAATAGTACGCGCCGTTTTCCATCGTTATGGCAATGATGCCGTCCTTGAATGGCACGAGGCCGCGCACCTGTTTGCCGTAGAGGGTTTCGGTGTTTTGGCAGAGGCGGAGGCGGTCGCCATTGAGGAAATAAAACCCGGTTTCCGTCGCAACGTACAGCACCCCTTCCGACACCGCCGAGGAGATGATTTTGAAGGGCGACTTCATAATTTGCAACCCGCCGTTGGGGGTGTGTTTTATGATTTCGCCGTCGGTGGCGAAGTACTGCGAATTGTCGATTTCGTGGATGTTCCAGACGTTGCCGATGGCGTCGCGCTCGGCAGTTGACATTGAGTCAGAAATGCTGTGGTACAGCAAGTTGCCGTTGCAGCAAGGTTCGTAATATCCAATTTCGTTGATGCCGCCCACGTACAGGCGCGATGTTTTGGGCGACGCCATCACGGAGCGCACCTCGCTATCGAACTCAAAGGTTTCCCACCCTGCCCTCGAATACTGCATCACGCCGTTCATATTGGCGAAGTACACAAAATCGCCGCCCGCCGGTGCGATGCACCACGTCTGCGCGCCCTGTCCGTATTCCGACCGCGAAAAATTGGCAACAAAATGATGCCACTGCGCTATGGCACAGTGAGTTGCAAGCAGGAGCAATATGGAGAGCAATGCGGATTTCATAATGCGTCGGGCGGTGATTCTGTTGAAGGATTTTGTTAACCCCAAGGATATTCCTCGTGTTCTTGCCTATATTCTTCTACATCAATGATTTGAAAATCAAAATGCGGCTTGGCGACATCTTTGGAACAATCTTTAAGAGTGTTTTTGGTCTTGCCGTGACGGTAGATGGCCTTGTCTTCGGAAATTAACTTCAAAAATGTTACGGATTCCACTTTGTCATTTTTGATTTCGTATGACATAACGCCATCTTCTTTCATTGTAAGTATGTGGCTGTCGGCAAACCCCATTCTTTCACCTTTCTCGGGGTCGGCTTTGTCCACAAAGTCAAATACATACGTATCTTCGGATGGCTCATAGCGCACAATGTATGCAGCAATAACACCCGCCTCAACAAAAAGTATTTGGGCTGCTTCTTCGTCGAAAACTTCATACACGACACCGTTGATATACTCTGTGCCAAGGTCTTGCCTGAATTTTGTGGCATTGTCCTGAACACTGATAAGCAACATATCGGGCATAGAAGAACCCTCTTCGTCATAGTAGCCCTCGTCGCCGTAATATTCGTCTTCGTATTCGCGTTCAATGATTTCACATTCTTCGTAGGTGATGTTGGAGTTGTTGTCGCCCCACGTTGCGATGCCCGAACCGCAGTCGTGCATATAGCAATTTATGAAACTGATGTTTTGACAATCGCTGATTACAACCATATTTTCGCTACAATCGTGGATTTCGGTTCTGGAAACCTTCAAACCATTGGTTTCATACATTGAGATGCCGTTGACGCCGCAGCCGTAGAGGTCGCAGTTTTCGACATTGGAGTTTTTGCAATTTGAAAACGAAAGCACATCTCCCACACAATAGCCTCTTTCTACGTGTCCCGCTTTTATGTTCTTGACAGTGATGTTGTTGCAGTTTATGAACATCAGGACATTGGCATACGACGGTTCTGCCTGGATGTGGTTGTCCTCACGGTTGGAGTTTGCGCCAACGATTGAGAGGTTGTTGATGTTGGCTATTAGGATTGACCTGCCGTCAGCCTCTTCCGAGAAGTACACGCCAGGGGCAAGTTTGTTGTAATCTTCGGTGTCCAAATTGGTGACGTCGCGGCTCTTGTCGAGTTTGTCGAGCGCACTGGTGATTGCGAGAGTGCCATTGGTTTTCAGGGTGATGTTGGTATTGGAGGCGATTGCCTTGATGAACTCGTCGGGCGTAGAAACAGTGACGTTCTTCGCCTTCTGCGCAATGCAACTGAACGCCGTCGCAAATAGCAATAAAGTTAGAAGTAGTTTTTTCATTGTTTTAATTGGATTTGGGTTAATATTTTCGGCGTAAAGATAAAAAAAGTTTTCGGTTTTTATTTCTTTGTCAAAATAAATTTTTAAATTTGCGACGTTGAAAACGATTAATTCAGATATGAGAAAGATTGAAATTCATAATTTTGGACCTATTAAAGAGGCAAATATTACGGTGAAGAAAGTAACGGTATTTATTGGCAACCAAGGCTCTGGCAAAAGTACCGCTGCAAAACTTATATCGACTTTTGCGTGGATAGAGAAGTTTTTGTTTCGGAACAATGGAATGATTCCACAGTCTATTATAAAACGATCTTTAAAAAAATCATTTGAATATCACCGAATAGAAAGTTATTTGAAAAACGACACAGAACTAATTTATTTCGGTGATTATTGTAAAATTGACTACAATCACGAAGAAATACAAGTTTACAAAATTAGCGACAATTACCTGTTGCCCAAAATTACTTATTTTTCTGCTGAAAGAAATTTTGTTTCTTCCATCAAGAAATCCAAGGTGCGTAGTGATTTCCAACTTTGGTCGCAAGCATTGCAAGAATTTAAGGAGATTTTTCAAGAGGCAAAAACAAATTTGAAAGACAATCAGACGATGGATCTTCCAATTGAAGGTACGTCTATTGAATACAATCAACTCAATGATATCTTGTATGTTAAAGGCAATGATTACAAAATTCCTTTGTCGGATTCTGCGAGTGGTTTTCAATCTGTTGTACCAATGTATGTTGTGGCTGAATATTTGTCGAAAATAACCGAAACTGAACAAAAAATGGACGATGCGGAGCGCGAACAATTTATAAAGCAATCGACATTGATTCTCAATAATCCATTCTACTCTCAGGAGCAAAAAGACATTCTCTTATCGCGGCTTGCGGGCGGAATTAACATACAATCGATTTTCAATATTATTGAAGAACCTGAACAGAATTTGTTCCCACCTTCGCAGCGGAGTATGCTCTTTGCGTTGTTGCAATTCAACAATGTTTCGGAGCATAATAGTATGATTATCACCACGCACAGCCCGTATAT
>JAFXMJ010000123.1 GCA_017530465.1 Bacteroidales bacterium | reverse complement strand
CGAATAGTTTTGACGGGATAATCGCTCCTAATCAATATCACAGCGCCATTATAATTGGAGGTGTAAGAACTGTATAAATTCTGCAACTCACTTAATGTCAAGTGTTCAAGTTGTTCTTTGGTCAAATCGCCCTGACGATTGTCGAAGCCATCGCCATATACCGCCTTGCACCACAGATAGTCCAAATTATCCAACGGATTTTCGTCGACATCTAAGTTGTCGAGGAGTTTTTGCTTGTAGTCGGCAAAACGCAACGAATCTATCGAAGCATCCGTAAGGGTGTAACGGACATATTTCAACACGGTTTCTACGCACAACTGCCCTATCGAGAAATACTCGTACTCGTCATAACCGTTCCTGCTGATCGTCATCGACGAGCGCAGATTGATATTATTGGAACCCAAATCGGTAAACTTGTCGGCGGCACCCTGTGGCAGAATCGAGATTTTTTTCACCTCGTCGTCGGTGTAATAGTCCAATTCGCCAAGACGTATCGCTGATATGCCCAAAACATTCTTTACGCCGCCCACATTAGTTACAACTACCTTGACGCCATTGCTGAGCGTCAATTCGGTGCAGCCTTCGAGCGAGGATTTACGGGTGGCGACCACTTTGCCAGGCGCAAAATCCGTGGGCAGGGTGTTGATAAAATCGTAGAAATTTTTGTTTTCAGCATATTGAAATTTTGACTCTTCGAGGTCCTTGCCGCGCACTTTCAGATAACAATCCACCACGTCGGCTTCCGTAGGCAGGGCGGTGCCTTCGGGCAGGGTCAGGAGAATAGTTGTATTGCTGTCGGCTACTGTACGGCAATAGTAATCGTGCCCCATCGACGGACTCGTGCCATAATGGCTATGCCGATCCATAATGCCAAAATTATTGCCGTCAAACACCGGCTCGCCATACACAAAATCCAATGTCATAAATTGAGGCGAGAGGAATTTAATGTTCATAAGCATACTTTCATCCTTCACAAAATTGATGGTATCGGCGAGGTTGACAGAATCATTTCCTTTGTAAAAACTGCTGAGACATTCGTACTTTGTCCAGCCGTATCTGCGGATTTTTTCAATTTCGGCGGCAACGGTTTCGAGTGCCATACGCCAATTGTCCTTTGACGTATTAAACTGTACCACAACGGGATAATCGTCCTTGATGCAGACGATGCTCGGCTCGTTAAAACAATCAATATTGTCTATCAACATCGTGGATTGTTGGAGGCGTTGGAGGCGTTCTTTAAGAAGCCTGATGCACTTGTTACGCACGCTCTTATTGATGTACCACGCAGTAGTGTTGCGGTGGTGCACAAGGCTGTCTCCCGCCATCGAAAAACACATCACCAACATCGCCTTGTCAGCAGACTTGTCGGTATATACGTATGCCTTTGGCGCGGAATGCTGTACGTGAGTGTGTTGATAACGAGGTACTTGCATTCCTCCTTGCGGTATCGAGCCAAATGTTGCCTTTATCTTGGCTTCCATTTGCTTTACGTCAACATCGCCAAAAACTACAACAGCCTGATTCTGAGGCTGATACCATTTATTATAATAATCTTTGAGGTCGTCAATGGAAACGGATTTGATGTCGTCTTCCAATCCGATGGGAAGCCTCTCGCCGTAACGTGTGCCTGAAAGATACGCCTCTGTCAATTTGTTAAATATCGACGGTTGGCGCAGACGGTATTCTTCGAGGATGACAGAGCGTTCGCGCTCCAAGTGTCTTGGGTCAAAGGTCAATGCGCACGCCCAATCGCGCATCAACAGCAGACAAGAATCCACGCAGGAAGGACTCTGGGCAACAGGCACATTGTCCAAAAAGTATTCGGTAAAGTCCCACGTTGTGGAGGCGTTGGCGTCGTTGCCAAAATTGATGCCTATGCCGCGCATAAATTCGATGGCGGCATTGTCGGGAAAATGTTCTGTGCCATCGAAGGCATAATGCTCCACAAAATGCGCCACGCCGGTCTTGTGGTCGTCCTCTACGAGCGAGCCTGTATTCTGCACCAAACGGAAACTCGCTCTGCCTTCTTGAAACTGTGAGAACCTGGATTTGTCGCCACGGAGGATGTAATACGTCATTCCATTGTCGAGGATGCCTTTTGTAAGTTCTTTGGGCTTAGGCACTTGCTGCAACGGTATCGACGGATATTTCTCGTCAAAGTCAATCGGCTCCATAGAGCCTTTTGGGAAAGTTACATAATCCCTTGTAACCAATTTTCCCTTGCGCATCGCTCCGCAGCCCACGATTAGAGCCGACACAGCGATGGCTATCACGTAATAGAAAACTCTTTTCATTGTGTCATTTTCTGTTAATAATATCGCAAAATTAACACAATAAATCCAAACAAACAACAAATTTTTGCCATTACCAAAAAAATACTGTACCTTTGTAAAAACAAATTTTCAATCATAACAACGATGAAAAAGGAAAAGAACGAATTAGAAAAACAACTGACGATGGAGCGCAAGAACGCTTCATTGTTGATGGACGACGCCGAAATCCAGAAAGCGGAAGAATTTTGCAAGGGCTATAAGGAATTTATGGCGAGCGCAAAGACCGAGCGCGAAATCAACATCTACGCAATCGAAAAAGCCAAGAAAGCGGGCTTCAAGGAGTTTCATTTTGGCGACAAACTCAAAGCCGGCGACAAGATTTACTACGACAACCGTGGCAAGTCGGTGATTTTGGCTGTAATTGGCTCCGAACCAATTGCTAACGGTGTCAACCTCACCGCCGCGCACATCGACTCCCCGCGCCTCGACCTCAAAGAAAATCCGCTCTACGAATCGGAAGAAATCGCACTCTTCAAGACGCATTATTACGGCGGCATCAAGAAGTACCAATGGACCACAGTGCCGCTCTCGCTACACGGCGTCATCTTCAAGCAAGACGGCGAAAAGGTGGTTGTCAACATCGGCGAAGACGAGGGCGACCCAGTGTTCGTGGTGTCTGACCTCCTACCCCATCTCGCTCAGGATCAGATGAAACGCGCCTCCTCCGACCTCATCAAGGGCGAAGAACTCAATATCATCGTCGGTTCGTATTGTATGAAGGGCGACGGCATCAATAAGCGCGTGAAAACCAACATTCTCCGCATCCTCAACGAGAAATATGGCATCGTAGAACGCGACCTTCTCTCCGCCGAACTCGAAGCCGTGCCCGCCTACAAACCCAAGGAAATCGGATTTGACCGTGGACTCATCGGTGCATACGGCCATGACGACAAGGTGTGCGCCTACCCCGAACTGATGGCAATTCTCGACATCAAAAAGCCCAAAAAGACCGCCGTCGCAATCCTCACCGACAAGGAGGAGACCGGTTCTGACGGCAATACGGGTCTTGCGTCGTCGTACCTCAAATATTTCCTCGAGGACATCGCCGAAACCCTCGGCAGCAACGGTCGCACCGTGATGAGCAACAGCCGTTGCCTGAGCGCGGATGTCAATTCAGCCTTCGACCCGACGTTCCCCGAAGTTTTTGAGCGCAACAATTCGTCGTTCATCAATTACGGCGTAGTTGTCACCAAATTCACCGGACACCGTGGCAAAGGCGGCACATCGGACGCTAACGCGGAGTATGTGGCTGAAATTCACCACCTTTTCGACAATGAGAAGGTAATCTGGCAGAACGGCGAACTCGGTCGCGTGGACCTCGGCGGCGGCGGCACAGTTGCCCTCTATATGGCAAACCTCAACATCGAGACCATCGACGTCGGCGTACCCGTATTGGCAATGCACGCACCGTTTGAAATGGTTTCAAAACTTGACACCTATATGGCGTACAAGGCGTTCTACGTATTCCAGAAGTAGGTTTTTCAATGCATAATGTACACGGCAATTTCATTTAAATATTT
>JAFXMJ010000122.1 GCA_017530465.1 Bacteroidales bacterium | reverse complement strand
TATTTTTTATTTTATCAATTCTAACTTTGATGTTGTAATTGATGCTTATCTTGTCCGCAAAGATAATGAATTTTTCGTTGTTGTCAAAAAATTTTCATACCTTTGCCCTCGCAAATATCACGATTATGCGTTACAAAATTTCTCTCGCTTACAATGGCGACAAATATCACGGATGGCAGGTGCAGCCAAATGCGGTGACGGTGCAGGAGGTCTTGGACAAGTGCCTTGCAACGCTTTTGCACGTGCCTGTGGAGACTGTTGGATGCGGACGCACCGATGCGGGTGTGCACGCTGCGGATTTTGTGGCGCATTTCGATTGCGAGGTCGCGGGCGCGGACGACGAAAGGTTTGTCGGCAAGCTCAATAGGTTTTTGCCGCAGGACATCGTGGTCTTTGGGATTTCGGTGGTTGACGACGATTTCAATGCGAGGTTTTCCGCCAAGAGCCGCACTTACAAGTACCTGATTCACACAAGGAAAGACCCGTTTTTGAACGATTGTTCGTGGTTTTTCCCATACAAGTTGGACGTACCGCTGATGAACGAAGGTTGCCGTATCTTGATGCAGCACACCGACTTTGCGTCATTCTGCAAGACAGGCGGCGACAATGGCACAACTATTTGCCATCTTACTGAGGCTCTGTTTGTTGAGGATGGTCATAAGATAGTTTTTACTATCAGCGCCGACAGGTTTCTCCGCAATATGGTGCGCGCCGTTGTGGGGACGTTGACGGATCTTGGCAGCGGACGGATCACTCTTGACGACCTTGTAAAAATCATTGAATCCAAAAATCGTTGCTCCGCCGGGCAGTCTGTACCGGCAAAAGCATTGAGTTTGGTCAGCGTAAAATATTAAAACACAATAAAATGACACTAATAAAATCTATTTCGGGAATACGCGGCACGATAGGCGGCAAGTCGGGTGACAATCTGACGCCGTTTGACATCGTGAAATTCACCACAGCGTATTCCAAATGGCTCAAAACGCAATCCCAAAAGCCTAAATATAAGGTAGTTGTGGGACGTGACGCGAGGATTTCGGGTCCAGATGTGCGCAATATTGTAATTGGCACACTCACATTTTGCGGCGTTGACGTGGTTGATATAGGCCTTGCAACCACTCCTACCACCGAAATCGCCGTTACGGAGTTCAATGCCGACGGTGGCATCATCCTGACCGCGAGCCACAATCCCACGCAGTGGAACGCCCTCAAATTGCTCAACCATAATGGCGAGTTCCTCAACGCTGAGGACGGCAAGTTTATCATCGACAATTCCATCAATGCCGAACAAGATACTGATTTTGTGGACGTTATGAATCTTGGAAAGGTTCAGACTGTCGAAAATTTTGAGGACGTACATATTAATAAGGTGTTGGCGTTGCCATTGGTTGACGTCGATGCCATCAAGAAAGCGAATTTCACGGTCTGTGTCGATACCATCAATTCTGTGGGTGGCATTGCTGTTCCAAAACTCCTCAAAGCATTGGGAGTCAAGAATTTCACTATCATCAATGACAATGCAGACGGCAATTTTGCTCACAATCCCGAGCCGTTGAAACAAAATCTCATCACGCTTTCGGAGGCTGTCAAGGCGCAGAAGGCTGACGTCGGTTTTGCTGTTGACCCCGATGTTGACCGCCTCGCGATAATGCAGGAGGACGGCGAAATGTTTGGCGAGGAATACACCCTCGTTGCTGTTGCCGATTACATTTTGCAACATCATAACGGCAACACTGTCAGCAACTTGTCGTCGAGCCGCGCACTCCGCGACGTTACCGAGAAGGCGGGCGGCAGTTACGAGGCGGCGGCTGTGGGCGAGTTGAATGTTGTTACCAAAATGAAACAAAACCACGCCATCATCGGCGGCGAGGGCAACGGCGGCGTCATCTATCCCGAATTGCATTACGGCAGGGATTCAATAGTTGGTATCGCGCTGTTTCTCACGTACTTGGCTAAGAGAAAAATCAAGGTTTCGGAGTTGAAGGCTACATATCCGCAGTATTATATGAGCAAAAACAAGATTCAACTCACGCCCTCTATCAATGTGGATGCCATCTTGCAGAAAGTCAACGAGATATACTCGGCTCAGCCTGATGTCAAGGTGACGACCATCGACGGTGTTAAGATTGACTTCCCCGAAAATTGGGTGCATCTCCGCAAATCCAACACCGAGCCAATCATCCGCATCTACACCGAGGCAAAATCGCAGCAATTGGCTGACAATCTTGCAGTTGAGATGATAACAAAAATTGAAGAAATTATAAAAAATGGATAGGAAAATAGTTGACGAAACCATCGCGCAGATGGGTTTGGAGGATTTTTCGACGGTGACCATCCGCGACATCGCCAAGCTCTCCAAAAAACTTGAACAAATCACTGGCGAGCCTTTTGTGCACCTCGAAATGGGTGTGCCAGGCCTCCGTCCGTCAGAAATTGGCATCAACGCCGAGATTGACGCTCTCCGCAATTTTTGTGCGCAGTCGTACCCGCCCAACGACGGCATCGCGCCCGTCAAGGAGGCTGCGTCGAGGTTCGTCAAGGCTTTCATTGGCTTGGACATCGCCCCATTGTGCTGTATGCCTACGACGGGTTCGATGCAGGGCACGTTTGCGGTGTTTACTACAATCAAACACGCCCGCCCCGAGAAGGACACCGTATTATTTATAGAGCCGGGTTTCCCCGTTCAGACCACGCAGTGCGATGTCATTGGCCTAAAACACATTGGCATAGATATTTACGACAAGCGTGGCGACAAATTGTTGTCGGCTTTGGAATCCATCCTCAAATCCGGCAACATCAACGCCATCGTCTATTCCAACCCCAACAATCCGAGTTGGGTGTGCTTCACCGACGACGAATTGAAGGGTATCGGCGCACTTGCAACCAAATACGATGTCATTGTGCTTGAAGACCTTGCGTACTTTGCGATGGATTTCCGTCAGGATTTGTCGCATCCGTTTGAGGCTCCGTATCAGGTTTCTGTTGGTAATTATACCGACAATTACATCCTCAGCATCTCCGGCTCCAAGGCGTTCTCGTATGCAGGTCAGAGGATTGGCGTTAGTTGTATCTCTAATGCGCTCTACCACCGTCACTTCGACGCCATCGCCAAGAATTTCGGGGTAGGGGAGTTTGGCAACTTTATGGCTAACAGGATTTTGTACACATTGTCAAGCGGTGTCACACATTCGGCGCAGTTTGCATTGGCGGCTATGATGAACGCGGCTTGCGATGGCAGTTACAATTTCTTGGCTGACGTTGCCGAGTATGGCCGCCGCGCCAAGTTTATGAAGGACGTCCTGACCGCCAACAAGTTTTACCTTGTCTATGACAACGATATGGGCAACCCGCTTGCCGACGGCTTCTATTTCACGGTGCAATATCCGGGTATGACCGCCGTGGAGCTCACCAAGGAGTTGATGTACTATGGCATTTCGGTGTTCCCGCTCAATACGATGGGCTCTGAGCAACAGGGTGTCAGGGTATGCACGTCGTTTTTCCACGACAGCCTGCGCGATATATTCCGCAGCCGCGTGGAAGAGTTTGCAAGCGCACATTAATATCAGTTGGGATTTTCCAAAGAGTCGTCGGGCATCACCTGTTCGATTCTTTGGAGCTCCTGATTATTGAAAAAGTTTTCAGGCGTCAATATATATATAAAGTGTCCCTCGTCGGCAATCAACACACCTTTCACGAAGGCGGCACCGGCGAGCGAAGAATCGGCGGAATCGAGGGTTTTGATGTCGTTGTCGTTGAGGTCCACGACATTGAGCACCTTGTCAACCAACGCCCCAAACTTTTTTGCGCCGTTTGGAGTGTTGATTTCAAACATAATGGCGTACTTGTTGGGCACGTCGTTGCTCGGCACTTTGGGTATCGACAGCCTGAGCATCGAATCGACAATCGGCACAATCTCCTGGCGAAACTTCTTGATGCCCGCCACGAATGTTGGCGCACCGGGCAGTGGGTTAATTGAGCTTGATTCAGCCACTTCGATGACGTTTTTGACGGGTACGGCGCACATACGGCCGCCCACCCTGAATGTCAGATATGGTTCTTTTTGTAGGTTCATAATGATGCTGTTTTTTGTGACGGCTAACTTACAAAATATATTTGAATCAGAAAAATTTTTGTTGACATAATCTTAACGAAAAGTTAACAGGAAAAATTTGGTGGGTATTACGAAAAACCCGTATCTTTGCAGTGCAAAACAGATGGTAATTCTCACTTGTTTTTGCGCCGATATTTGAACAAATTTTGACAGCACACAAGGCGTAAGTAAACGGAAACGGTCGGAAAAAATTCACGGCTTTTCTGTTCAATTCTTTTAAATGGCAGGACAAACAATTTACAATTTTATACAACGAAGAGTTTGATCCTGGCTCAGGATAAACGCTAGCGGCAGGCCTAACACATGCAAGTCGAGCGGCAGCGCGGTGTAGCAATACATTGGCGGCGAGCGGCGGACGGGTGAGTAACGCGTATGCAACCTGCCCACCACACGGAGATAGCCGACCGAAAGGACGATTAAACTCCGATGGCACCTCATCAAGGCATCTTCTTGAGGTTAAATATTCATAGGTGGTGGATGGGCATGCGTGGCATTAGTTAGTTGGCGGGGCAACGGCCCACCAAGACGGTGATGCCTATGGGTTCTAAAAGGAAGATCCCACACATCGGTACTGAGACACGGAC
>JAFXMJ010000121.1 GCA_017530465.1 Bacteroidales bacterium | reverse complement strand
GTTCCAAAGACATAGTATTAAAACCAGTGCCTGAGGGCGGTTTTTCGGGCACAGGGTTTACCCAATACCCGAATTTGCAGATGAATCCTTTTAGCGCACAGGTGATGATTGACATCAACTACCATTTTGCACGCTTCGGCTCGGCGACCTGCGGCAAGCAAAAAATCATCTTCTTCAAATAATGCAAATCACAACACCAAATATAATATAGTATGACAAAAGAAGAACTCTACGCTCTCGACTTCAACGTAAAGACATTGGGCGAATGTAAGATACCTTCGATGCTCAAACTCTCCGACAAGAAGGACGACAGCGAATCATTCAACTTCGTGAGCGACACCGACCGCGTGCTGCTCGACGGATCCAACAACGTCTTGCTCGACTACATGGAGATGCAGCAGGAGCCGATTTCGTTTGAAAAGGCGGGTCCCAAACAGATGCTCTATTTCGACCACAGCAAGACCAAAGTGGCAATCGTAACGGCAGGCGGTCTCTGTCCGGGTCTCAACAATGTGATTCGCGGACTTGTAATGCAGCTCTACCGCCGCTACAATGTCACCAACGTGGTGGGCGTCAAGTACGGCCTGATGGGTTTCGACCCCAAAAACGAATTGGAGTTTGAACCCCTGAACCCCGACATCGTGGACCGCATCCACTTGCAGGGCGGCAGTTTCCTCAGCTCCTCGCGTGGCGACCCGGGCAAGGAAGTAATCGTGGACACCCTACAGCGCGAAAACATCAACATCCTCTTCTGCATCGGCGGCGACGGCACGCTTCGTGCAGCACAGAGCATCAGCAACGAGATTGAGCGTCGCGGCCTGAAAATCGCTGTCGGCTGCATCCCCAAGACCATCGACAACGACATCAACTTCATCGACAAGTCTTTCGGATTTGAGACGGCATTCTCGCAGGCGAGCGACATCTGCACCAACGCCCACAACGAGGCAAAGGGCGCATACAACGGCATCGCGCTCGTAAGGCTGATGGGTAGGGACGCAGGTTTTATAGTTGCCAATACAACACTTGCCACCGGCGACGTAAACTTTGCATTGGTTCCAGAATTGAAATTTGACCTCTACGGCGAAAACGGCGTTATCAACCAAATCAAGAAACGCCTCATAAAACGCCAGCACGCCCTCGTACTCGTTGCGGAAGGCGCGGGTCAGTATTTCTTCAACGGTGAGAAGGCTTTTGATGCAAGCGGCAACGTCAAGTACTCCGACATAGGCATCATGCTCAAAGACGCCATCCATAAACAATTGGACGAAGAAGGCTTCCCCCACACCATCAAGTACATCGACCCGAGCTACATCATCCGCAGCGCACCCGCCAACAGCAACGACTCCAAATTCTGCAACCAATTGGCACAGAACGCGGTACACGCGGCAATGGCTGGCAAGACGGCATTCGTGGTAGGACACTGGAACGGTATGTTTACCATACTGCCCATCATGGCTGCCATCAAGGAGCGCAAACGCGTAAGGCTCAAAGGCGAGCTTTGGTGGAGCGTACTCGAATCCACAGGTCAGCCGCAGCGCATGCTCAACGACGACAAGGAGGAACTCGAAATCATCCTCCCGACACCAGAGTTCAAGGACTAACAACAATTGCAACTATTCAACAGGAATGGGGCTGTCTAAAACATTGGAGTGTGGGCTTCCAAGCCCGCCCTTTTAGACAGACCCGTTTTGTACCATTAATCAAAAAGAATTAAAACAAATTAAAAGAAATGAAAAAAGTAATCCTCGCGCTGATATGCGCATTGGGTCTTGGCGCATTTGCCAACGCCCAGACAGTAGGCGAAGGCACATTGCAAATCGACAAAAAGACATCGATGCCAGCCTTCACATTGCAAATCAACGTCTCCAAAAAGAACGTACAGGAGACCATCGACGCCAAATTCAAGGCTCAGAAGCTCTCCGGCAAAGGCGGCAAGGGTGGCACCACCGAATACGCCAACGTCACGTACCTCGACATCTTCTCCAATACCACCAATGGCAACAAGTGCAACATCTCCACCAAAGTGGACGACAAAGGCGGTGTGACAACTCTCTACCTCGTCGTTGACCGTGGACTTGGCAACTACGTAACATCGTCCACCGACGCTGCGAACGCCGAACTCGCCAAGCAATTCCTCACCAACATTGTGAAGGACATCTACAAGACCGAGCTCACGCACCAAATCGAAGACCAGACCAAGGTAGTAGAAAAAGCTGAGAAGACCCTCAAATCCGCCGAGGACAACAAGGCTAAACTCGAGAAACAACTCGAAACCGCCAAGGACGACATCAACAAGGCAAACGCCGACCTCGCCGCCCAGAAGCAGAAACTCGACGAATTGAAAGCAAAAGTTTACTAATGTAAAAAACTCACGGAGACACGGAGAGCACGGAGATTTTATGATTATTATTAATTATAATTATCCTTCTCCGTGTCCTCTGTGTTTCCGTGAGATATTTATATCTCCGTGAAAGGGATAATTATTTCAGCAAATTACCCAGGATTCCCCTTACAAACGAACCCAAGATACCGCCTGACGACGATTTTTTCTTGCTCGAACCGCCGACGATGCTCTTGGTGAGTTCGCGAGCAGCAGTGCGGGCTGCGGTTGTAGCAGCAGAGGAAATGATTTTGCCAGTGGTGGAGGAAGACTTCTTGGCGGCTTTTGCCTTCTCCTTTTCTTTTTCTTTCTCCTCTTTGGCTTTCAACTTAGCCTTCTCAGCCTCGGCTTTTGCCTTTTCGGCCTCCGCCTTAGCTTTTTCGGCTTCGGCTTTCGCCTTTTCGGCAAGCAACAGAAGTACCTCAAACGCGCTCTCACGGTCGTAAGCCTTGTCATACTTGCCGTAAATACGCGACTGATGGATAATCATCTGACGCTGAGTGTCGTTGATGGCACCAATCTGGCTGAGCGGGAAGAGGATTTTGGCGCGTTGAACAATCGACGGCGCACCCTTCTCGTCAAGGAACGACACAAGAGCCTCGCCTGTTTCGAGATTCTGAATAGCTTCTTCTGTCTTGAACGCCGGATTCTCGCGGAACGATTCGGCGGCGGCCTTCACAGTCTTCTTGTCTTTGGGCGTGTAAGCGCGGAGTGCGTGCTGAACGCGGTTGCCGAGCTGACCAAGAATTGCATCGGGAATGTCGGATGGACTTTGCGAAATGAAATAGATGCCCACGCCTTTGCTTCGGATAAGGCGCACCACCTGTTCGATTTTGTCAACCATTG
>JAFXMJ010000120.1 GCA_017530465.1 Bacteroidales bacterium | reverse complement strand
CTCAAACATCTTTTGGTTGCCGGAGTGCGGGTAGATGGCTTCGTTGTGCAGGAGGTTGCCCTGTTCGTCGAGGCATACCAACTTGCAGCCGGTGCGGAATCCGGGGTCGAGGGCAAGGATGCGTTTTTTGCCCAACGGACTCGCCAACAGCAAGTTGCGGAGGTTTTCGGTGAATACTTTTATTGCTTCCTCGTCGGCTTTTTCCTTGCTGAGATTTGCAAATTCTGTCTCGATGCTCGGCCTCAAAAGTCGCTTGTAGGCATCATGAGCGGCTTCCTTGACTTGCTCTGCGCCGTCGCCTTTGCCTTTCACGAATTGACGCTCCAAAATCATAAATGCGTCCTCCTCGGCGGGTTCGATTGTGATTTTAAGGATTCCCTCATTTTCGCCGCGTTGAAGTGCCATAAGGCGGTGTCCCGCGATGCGCGAAAGTTTTTCGGAATAGTCGAAATAATCCTTGAATTTTTGACCTTCCTCCTCCTTGTCTTTGACAAGTTTGCTGTATATGATTGCGTCGCGCTTGAAGAGGTTTCGCATTTTGTTGCGCGTGTCGGTATTTTCGTTGATTCGCTCGGCGATGATGTCGCGTGCGCCTTGCAACGCCTCCTCCACGTCAGCCACTTTGTCGCCCACAAATTGTGCCGCAAAACTCTCTGCGTCAGCGTCTTGCGCCAACAGAATTTTGTCCGCCAACGGTTCGAGGCCTTTCTCTTTGGCGACGGCTGCGCGGGTTTTCTTTTTCTGTTTGTAGGGCAGGTAGAGGTCTTCGAGGGTGGTCATATCGAGGGCGTCGTCGAGTTTTGCGCGGAGTTCGTCGGTCATTTTTCCCTGACCTTCGATGCTCTCGATAATCGACTCGCGGCGTTTGTCGAGTTCCTCATATTTTTTGAGTTCGTCTTTGATTTGCGCCACTTGCACTTCGTTGAGAAGTCCCGTCTGTTCCTTGCGGTAACGGCTTATGAATGGCACAGTTGCGCCCTGCGAAAAGAGGAACGCGGTGTTTTTCACTTGGATTTCCCTTACGCCGAGTTTTTCGGCGATGAGTTTGATGTATTTTTCGTTCATTTTTGTATTTTTTGGGCGCCTACGGCGCGGTGTTTCTTTTTTATTTAGTGCCTCTGGGGCGTTGTTTGCGCCTACGGCGCAGTGTTTGGGGGCCGCCTGCGGCGGGAAATTTTACAAATCTTTTCAAATCTTACAAATCTTTTTTGATAAAAAAATCTTACAATATTTTTTTACATCAATTTGATTTTGTCGATTACGCCGGTTTCGGGGTGGCGGTGATACCATTCCGAATATAGGCCGTCTGGACTGAAATTGATTATCATTCCAAATGGTTGATGAGTGATGTTCATATAATTCCATAGTTGGCGGCGTTGCGGCGTTTCAATACGGTTGATTGATTTTAGTTCCACAATAATGTTGCCTGAAATTACCAAATCCATTCTGTAAGTTTGGTCAAGTTGAACATCGTCCCAAAATATTGGTAGAAAAACTTGCCGTTCTACCTTGTAGCCTTTGAGTTCCAACAAGTATCTCATAGCGGCTTCGTATGCCGATTCCAATAGTCCGTAGTGGTACTTGTTGTAAACTCTCATTGCTTCTCCCGTTATTTCACGGAAGAATCGGTATTTGTTGTTATGTTCTTCAATCAAATCCATTATCGTTGTGTTTATTTTTTTATTTTTTGATTTGTATGATTTGTAAAGATTTGTAAGATTTCTGCCCGCCAGGGCACTCCCTCACTACAGCCCGTAAGGGCTGTAATACAATCAATATTCAAAATTAGCACCCAAGTCGTAACTATCTGTGCCGTTGGGGTTTATCTTTAATGGCTTGGATGTTATGACGTGGTTGTAACGGTCTGTTACTCTGATTGTAATGTCGCAGTTGTATTGGTCGAAGGGGCATTGCAACTCCCAAAACATCTTATAATTGTAAGGTTTCATTTCGAAGAATTTCTTGCCATCTTTGGAGAGTTCCACTTTGGCGACACCGTACCTGCCGTTGAAAATATATGCGCCGAGAAACCAATTGTTGGAGCCTGATTTTACTTTCAGGACGATGTTTTTGTCGGTGTAATATGGGATTTCGCGCCATTTGACGTTGACCTTGCCGAGAGCCTTGTTGCCAGTGAGATACTCGAAACCTTCGGGCGTATTGTCAAACCACGAATTGTCGCCGTCGGGGCAGATGTCCTTGCCGATGACGCGGATTGTCTTGTCGCCATACTTGATTTCATACGCCGAACCGAGGATATAATCAGGGAAAAAATACACGCCGACCGCTACATTATAATATCCCTTTTCCATTTCGGGAAGAGGGTAGGGGTATTTGTCGTAACTGTCTGGCTGACCGTAATATGTGATGTAGCCATCCTTCCATTCGGTAACTTTGCCGTTGTTAGAGTTGTTTTCGGGAGCGTTTTGCTCCTCGGTGTCGTTGTTGTTGGTGCTGTCATCGTCGTCGCCACAGGCGGCAACACTTACCGACAATGCCAACAGCAAT
>JAFXMJ010000119.1 GCA_017530465.1 Bacteroidales bacterium | reverse complement strand
CGCCGCCGAATGAGCGGTTTGCCAAAAGTCCGCCGTACTCACGTGCAAAAGGCACGCCCTGAGCGACGCACTGGTCGATGATAGAATTGGATACTTCGGCGAGGCGGTAAACGTTGGCCTCACGTGCGCGGTAGTCGCCGCCCTTGATTGTATCATAGAAAAGGCGGTAAACCGAGTCGCCGTCGTTGGGATAGTTTTTGGCGGCGTTGATACCGCCCTGTGCTGCGATGGAGTGGGCGCGGCGGGGCGAATCCTGATAACAGAACGCCTTTACCTTGAAGCCCATCTCTGCGAGGCTCGCTGCGGCTGCACCGCCGGCAAGTCCCGTGCCGACTACTATAATATCGATTTTCCTCTTGTTGGCGGGGTTTACAAGGTGCTGGTGTTCCTTATAGTTGGTCCACTTGTCCTTCAAGTCGCCTTCGGGGATTTTGGAATCCAATGTTGCCATATTAATTTTCTTGTTTAATAGAATTTCGTTAATTGATTGTTTGTATGGATTATGCTCAATTTGCAAAATCCTGTCGGGGACTGCCTGTTAGCAGCCGCTGCCCTGGATGAATCCTGCGATGACAACAGCGGCGAAGCCGAGCATGAGGATTGTGGTGTAAACCGTGCTGATGGTCTTCAAGCGGGGGAGCCACTTGTCGTTGCTGAAGCCTACGGTCTGGAACATAGACCAGAAGCCGTGGTTGAGGTGCAGCCAGAGGGCGGCAAACCATACCAAGTAGATGAGCACGATGACCCAGTTGGAGAAGTAATACTTGATCCAAGCCGCGCCGTCGGTTGCGGCGTTGGTCCAGCCTTCGGTGGCAAAGCCTGCGGGCACTGCGTCTTCGCATCCGGCGAGCTCGGCAAACATCATCTTAGCCCAAAACTGGCAGAAGTGAAGTCCGAGGCCAAGAAGCACGATTGCTCCGAGGATGAACATGTTTTTGGACGACCATTCTACACCTGCGGGCAGGTTCTGATCGTCGTAGCGGTCGTTGCCACGAGCCTTGCGGTTTTGAATCGTCAAGATTGTGGCATAGACGATGTGGAACACGAATCCAAGTGCAAGGATGGCTGTGCCAACCAAGGCGTACCAATTGGTGCCAAGGAATTCACACACCTTGTTGTAGCCCTCCGCGCTTATTACTGCAACGAAGTTCATGCACATGTGGAACGTCAGGAACAGTATCAGAAAGCAGCCGGTAACGCTCATTATCAACTTCTTTCCGATAGAACTTTTAAAGAATCCTTTCATAGCAGAAAATTTGTTGTTTTGTTTTTAATTTATGTACTAAAATATAGTTTATTTCAACTTGCAAAGTTAATCTATTATCTTAGAATTGGAAGTGTTTAAGGGGAATTTTTTTTATATTTTTTAATATTTTTGCCAACTTCCTGATTCTTAGGTGTTATACGGAGGCCAATTGCAAAAAGTTGCGGGCTATGGCGTTTTTTTTACAACAAAATGGACGTTTTTGTGGTTATAATTAATGTTTATGAACTCTAATTTTGCAGACGATTATGAAACATTTGTTTTACATACTGACGTTGATGCTCCTGCCGCTGATGGTTTCGGCGCAGCAGACGGGCATCCGTATTGGCGACGTGATTCCCGACATTTCGGGCGAAGGTCCCGAGTTGGAAAAGTTCAAGTTGCAGGATCTCCGTGGCAAGGTGGTCTTGGTTGATTTTTGGGCGTCGTGGTGTCCGCCGTGCCGCGCCGAGAACCCCGAGCTTGTCAAGTGCTACGAGACTTACAAGGACGAGCACTTCACCAAGGGTGATGGCTTTGAGATTTTCAGCATTTCGCTCGACTCCCGCAAAAATGATTGGGTGAAGGCCATCAATCGCGACAATCTTTCGTGGAAGCATCACATTTGCGATTACAAAGGCTGGTACTCGCCGATTTGCGACGAGTTTGGCATTGAACAAATCCCAAGCAACTTCCTCATCGATCTCAACGGAAAAATCTTGGCGACAGACTTGAGGGGCGATGCACTTAAAGTAACGCTTAAAGCATTATTGATAAAGGAATAAAAATAATGAAGGGCTGCGGCGCATCGCCACAGCCCTTCATCCATCTATAAACAAATCTCTAAAACCTTAAACATCATTTCACACTGCGATTGATGCAAATACTGTGCCTTATTCTTCCACTTCCCGAAACTCCACGTACTCGCCATAATCGCCGATTGCCTTTTTCCTTGGCTTGACAAGCGTGGCGTCGGCCTTTTCGATGATGACAGGGCCATCTTCGTAGCGGCGTTTTTGACGCTCGTATTCGCGCTGTTGAAATTGTTGGTATTGCTGATACTGATTGTATTGCTGCTGACGGCGACGCGCATCGTTGATGGAGGAGCAGACTTCGTCGTCGCCGCCGTACAATTCGCCAAACAGCAGCTTGTTGATGAGCCATACCCCCAATACGAATATTATGAGAATCAGTAGTATCATTTGCAGCGTGTTATTTCATTATGATGACTATTTCCGTGCGCCGGTTTTGCTTCTTGTTGGCGTCGGAGGTGTTGGTGACTTCGGGATTGTACATTCCGCGACCCGACGCCGTGTAAGCTGTGCCGGGCAGTGTGCTCGATTCAGCAATTGCAGTGACTACCGCCGAAGCCTTGCGCGCACTCTGTTCGAGGAGTGCCTTGGCTGTGCCGTTGTTGTCTGTGTGGGCAATTACGTTGATGCGGCAGTTTTCGTTGAGGGTGAATACGGCTGCGAGTTTGCTGATGAGAGTCGCGCCCTTCGTGGAGATTTCAGTGCCGGCGGCGGTCTTGTAGAGGTAATCGTTTGAGATTGTAACAATGACTCCGGGGCCCGCAATCTTAGCCTTGGCGTCGCTTTGGTTGATGCCGGTGAGAGCCTTGTTGATGGTCATAAGCATCGTTTCGAGATTGTGCTGACGTCCCTCGTCGAGGTTGCGGATGCTGTCCTGAGCCTCCGACTGCATCGCGAGGATGTTCATAAGACTGTCGGCGGTGCGGGTCTTACGGGCGAGTTTGTTGCGCTCCTCGTTAAATTCGTTGATGGAGTTGATGAGGTTTTGGTTGAGCGTAGCCTTGTCGCCCGCCAACTTCTGATTCTCGCGGATGAGGCTGTCGAGGGTGATGTCCTTGGAGGAGTTGTTGTTTTTCAAGGTGTTGGTCGCCTGATTGAAACCCTCCACGGTCTTGATGAAAACCCTGTTGAGGCTGTCGAGCGAGCGGCGGCCGTTGGCGACAGCGGTATTATATTTTTTCTTGCTGACAACGCACGAAGTCATTGTCATTGAGAATCCTAATAATGCTAATATTGATAATGTCAGTATCCTTTTCATTGTTGCTGCTAAAAAAATTAACTCAAATATCTTTGCGATAACCGTGTCAAAGGTAAGCATTTTTATTTTAATAATTGCAAATTTTTTTGCAAAAAAACAAATTTTAATATTAATTTTGGGCATTGGAATAATTATATAGTGTTATGAAGAAATTTTTGATAACAATATGCGCCGCGTTGACAACCGTCTCAGCCGGTGCTCAGACCATTGTAGAGGGCATTGTGACCGATTCTGCCACCGGCGACGTGCTGCCCTTCGTGAATATCGCCGTGTCAGGCACCACTGTCGGCACCATTAGCGATATGAACGGCGAGTTTCGCCTCACAGTCCCCGCCGGTATGGGCGACAAGGAGTTGTCGTTTTCGTCCGTCGGGTATTCGCCAATTACTAAGACGATGCCCGCTTCGTCCGACGAGAGGATGACTGTTGCCCTTGCGCCTGTCGATTACAAAATCAACGAGGTGGTCATCACCGACAAGAGTCAGGCGGGTCGCCGTATATTAAAAGATGTGGTGGAGAAGGCCGCCGCCAACTACATCAGCCGCGATTTTTCGTATGACGGCACTTACGTAGCCGAGGGCATATATGCCGAGCGCGGTCGCAAGTCCACTTACCACGTTATTGGCTACGACGCTGATGGCTACACCCGCTCCGACGGCAACAACGCCTTCGCCGCATTGAATTACAAGTTTGCGAGTATAGTCCGTGATTACAAGGCCAATGATTACGAATCGGGCAAAAACCACTTCGACCAAGTGTGCGGATTTGACATTGTGAGGTATCAATTCAACGTCCTCAACAGTTACACCCTCACCGACTTCGACTTCACCATCGAAAGTGAAACTTCAACTGAATATGTGATTAATTTCCGTTGCAACAAGCCCCGCCTTGTCAATACCGGCGCGTGGTCGCCGAGCGCGTACAGCGGCACGATTACCGTCAACAAGGCCGACCAAGCCATCACCGCCGCAAAATACACGGTGGAATTGAGTGGATATTCGGATCTTGGATTGACGCTAAAAAATGACGGCAAATCAGTCAAAATCACCGCCGACGTCAAGTACGCCAAATTCCAAGGCAAATACGCTGTCAAGAGCATTGAGACCAAGACTACGGCAGGCGGTACGGAGGTGTTCAAAGACAGTTTTACGGTCAATACGGTG
>JAFXMJ010000118.1 GCA_017530465.1 Bacteroidales bacterium | reverse complement strand
GGTCTGCTCGTTGTAGGTGAAGAGGAATGTTACGTTGGATTGGATGTTGCCGTCCTGATCAACAACCTGCACCTTCATGTCGCCCTTGGGGATTACCTTGATGGTGTATTTGCCGTCGGGGTAGCAGTTGTAGGTCTGCAAGGTCTTCTTTTCGTCGTCCTGGGCGTCCCAAGCCTTCACGAATGCGTTTTCCTTGATTTTTTCGAGTGTGATGACGCCTTCTGCGTCGCTCTTGCCTGACATTGGCTTGCCGTCCACTTCAAATAGAACGTCCTCGAATGGCGCGGGCGTGAGGTCGTCGTTATAGACAACGCTGAATTTCATCGGTATTTTCCTGATATTGAGGAATTTGATGAGCAATCCCTTCTCCGCGCCCGGGGTGTCGGGTACAAAGCCCCATTCGGTGATTACTGCGTGGCGGTCGGGTCCCGCGCCCACGAGGTAAACGTCGTCGAGGGTGGGGATTTCCATACAGTTGTTCATAAATTCGACTATCGAATTGTCATTGAACTTCTTCACAGCGTTGACGAGGGCGTTCATATCGCGGCTGAGGATGTCCTGCGCCTCGCTCTTGTCCTCGTCGGAAAGCCGCGAATAGCATACCGCTCCGCCCGGATAACTGCTCGACCACGCTATCTTCCTGCCGTCCTCCAATACGATTGGCTCGGCGAAAATCATATAGACGTTGGAATCCGGGAAGGTCGCCCTTATCTGCCGGTACATGTTTGGTGCTGTCACCGAACTGCCGAGCAAATAGCGGATGTCCGAAATTTCTTTGGTGGATACGATGTTCATTTTTGGTGGCTTTTATTTGGTTGTTGTGTTAGTCTGTTTGGGAGGCTTCGGGCAGTAAACCGTGAAGTACCACTGCGTCTTGTTGTTGTCGCCGCCGTTGATGCGCACGGTGATGATGCCGTCGGGCGTGTCGTAGTCGAAGGAGAAGGTCTTCCAGTTGGTCTTGATGAAACCATCCGTGCGGAAGATAATCTTGTCGTCGGATATTTCGGACGCCTTGCCTTTATATACAATCATCTCGTCGCCGATGTAGAATGTCGCAAAACCGATTGTCAACTTGCCTTTGGGCTCTTTGACATTGATGGTGCGGATCGTGGAGTGGTAGCCCTTCGATTCTATCTTAGTGCCGCAGTTGACGGGGATGTCGTTGGTATCGAAAGACGTTTCGAGCAGTTCGATTACCTTTTCGGGCGTGTACATAAACGACGTCGTGTAGTCTTGGCGGCCGTCGGCTGTGATGGTCACTTTCACCTGCAATGTGGAGTCGTCCATCGGCACGTTTTCAAAGTTGTACTTGCCGAGGGAGTCGGATATGGCGTCGAGTTTGGTCTTGCCGTATTCGAGGTTTATCTTTGCGCCAGGCACGGGTGCGCCGGTCTTGCCGTCCTTGATGGTGAGTAGGATGCCTTTGATGGGTTCCGGCTCGGGTTCTTGGACGACGGGGATGGTAGTGGTGTCGGGCTTGTTTTGCGTGGTGGTGTCTTCCACGATGATTGGCGCGTTCATCATCTCGGAGATTTTGGGGATGAGGAATGCGATAATCAGCCACGCCAAAATACCAATCAACGGTATCAACCACAGGAGGAAGCCGATGTTGTTTCTGCCAACTTGGAGGTTGAGGCGTTCCTGCGGCTGCTTGGGGATGTAGACGAGTTCGGTGCTCTTGCCGTCGTACTCGGTAGAAATATTGTACGACTTGCCGCGTTCGAGTCCCTGCACGTGGATGTCGCCGTCCTTGTTGGTGATTCGGTTGATGAAATTGTGGGTGTCGTCGATGGTGATGCGCAGATTGGGGACCACCTCTTTCCTCTTGTTGGTGACGTGGATGCAGAGGTCGGTGACGTCGGCGAGTATCTTCATACCTTTGAGGACGTAGCTGTTTTGCAGCGGCACGAATGTGAATGTGTGCCTGTGCGAGCCTAAGCCGTTGATTATCTGCGTGCAAACCACGTTGGAATTGTAGCTTACTTGGTCGATGGTGATTTCGCCAGCCTCGTTGGTGTAGTATTCTTGACGGAAATCGTCGGTCTCGCAGCGGACGAGCGTGTTGGCGATTGGCACTCCACTTTCGTCCACTACCTTGATGGTCATCGAGCCTTTGGTGGAGATTTTTTTGATTTTGATTTCAGTCATATTGAGCCCCTCGTGCGTGGTCAGGCGCGTGGAGACGGTCTGGTACTTGTTGCCGCTGCACTCGATTTCAAACTCGGTGTCGGGCGGCATATTGTCGATGGAAACCTTGCCGTTGCGGTCGGTGGATACGCTGAGGCTCTTGTCATTGAAGGTAAACTTGACATCGATGCCCGGCACGCCCTCGCCGTTTTCGTTCATTACCGCTACGTCTATCTCTGCAACGGGTCGCTCGCCCTCAAATTGGTATTCGCGCTGGTTGATGTCGCAGATGAATGTTTTCGATGTATTGCGCTGCTTGCACATCACCTCAGTGCCTTCGGCGATGTCGCGCAGGCGGATGCGTCCCTGGCTGTCGGTGGTCTCGAAGTATGTCTTGCCGTCGTAGGTGAACGAAACGTCGGTATCAGCGATTGGCTGTCCTGTGGCGTCGGTGATTACGAAGTTCATATCCGCGCTCCTTGTGCCGATGAGGAGGTGGTACTCGTCGCTGCCGTCGCAGGTGTAGTCGGTGGCTGTCGCCTTGTCTTCGGCGTATGCGGAGAAATGCTCGCCGAGGGGAATGTCTTCCATTATGACGTAACCCTTGGAATCGGTGGTGAGCTGGCTCTCGCGTCCCTTGTAGATGACGGTGATAGGCTCGTTGGGCGCGGTCTTGGAATTTTTGATTACCTTGATGCGCACTGTATCCACCTTGGTGGGCACGAGCTTTTTGATGAGTTCGGTCTGGGCGTTGAAGTCGTCGCTGATGAAACCCCACTTTATCAATACGTAGTTGCTCTTGCCGTCGGGCTTTTGTATGCGGTAGATATTGTCGTAGTCGGGGATTTCGATGCAGGAATCAATGACGCCAAACATATCGGCGACGTCCGACATATCGCTGCGGTACAGTTGTTTGAACACCGACTTGTACAGTTGGTTTACCTGAAATTTGATGCGGCCCTTGGCAGCCTCGCGCTCATCTTCGGTGAGTTTGTTGAACGGGGCTGGCGTGCCCTCAAACTCGGTGTGCCAAGTGATTTTGTTGGGACCGTCGAGCATTGGTTCCGCAAGCACGGCGTATTCCTTGCCCGTGCGGAACATCTGTTTTAGTTGCGTATATCTCTTGATATTCTCGCCTGCGCCGTCCGCGAAGACCGGCCTTATCTGCGAAATATCAGTTGTTATTATTGGTTGGCTCATTTATATGTTTAATTTTTGAATGTAGTATTCTTTCCTTTGAAATAATCCGTAAAAGTAGTTATTTTTGTTTTAATAACTGCAATGTTTTACGAAATTTTTTTATTTCCCTGTTGCAGAGGCGCGATTTGTCGCGTTTCTACTGGCGCACCATGTGAAAATCCACCGGGGCGTAATCCTCACCCCACGTTGCAAGACACTCTGCGCCGCCGTCGCCGTCATCCTGGCTGCATGTGAAGATGCAGGGGTCGTAATACAATTCGTCGTTGGGGTTGTTGGCATTGTTGGCTTCGTCGGACTGCTTCATAATGAGCTTGCCGTTCTCAAAAGTCACCGTGAGCGGGGCGCAGTACTGGTTGCCGGTGGCTTCCTTGTAACATATTGTGCCTGTGCCGTTGCCACTGATGTCGAAGTGGATTTCAACAGCCACGTTGGGTCTCTCGCTGCTGTAAAGGTCGGTAGTTGACTTCCAATTGCCTTTGGCGAATGAATCGTCCTTGGCGTCGTCGGGTATCACGAGGAGTTCGCCGTTGCTTGCGTATTGCAATGCCTGCATTATCTGCAACAATGGCCCTATCTCGGGGCGCGACTGCAACGGTTTGGCGGTTTTCTTGAGTATCGAGATTATTTCCTGTGCCTTGAGGTTGGGGAATTTGGATTTCAATAGAGCCACTGCACCAGTCACAATGGGGCTTGCCATCGATGTGCCGTCGAGGAATCCAAAAGTGTTGCCCGGAATCGATGAGAAAATTCGGACGCCAGGGGCGGAGATGTTGGCATATTGGCCGTGGTTGGAGAAGTCGGCTTTGGGACGGTTGTTGACGGGCTGGTATGCCGACACGACGAGAATCTTGTTGCTGCGGGCAAATGCATCGATGCCGGCGAGGATGTTTTCGTTGCCAGCGGCTACTACTACCACGCAGTCTTCGTCGATGGCAAATTGGAACAGCTCGTTCCAAAATACCGCCTCGTCCTTATAATAATTGTTCATCAGCTCCAATTGCTCCTGCTGTGTGAGTTCGCCGAAGTATGTGCCGAGCGAGAGATTGATGACGTTGGCATCGTGGTGTATGGCGTACAATATGCCCGCTACGACTCCGAGGCTCTGCATTTCGCCGTTGACGTCGCCGAGCTGTATGGGCATTAGCTTGCAGTCTGGAGCGATGCCGCAGATGCCGACACTGTTGCTATTGGCAACAGCCGTGCCAGCTACGTGAGTGCCGTGTGCACCGGCTTCGCCGCGCACTACGCTGATATTGGCGTCGCCGGTATTGACATTGTAAGGCTTCACAATCTTGCCTTCAAACTCCTTGTGGTTCATATCGAAGCCATTGTCGGCGATGGCAACTACTATGTCGGGGCTGCCTGTGGTGACTGCCCACGCCTTGCGCGCCTCCACTATGTCGAGAAACCAGGATTTGTCCTTGTTGTTGATGTCGGGGTCGTTGATGTCGCCGATGAGGCTTTCTTCAAACAATGTGTTCGGGAAAGCAAGTTTTACATTTGTAAATTTTTTCAGACTATCAATCCATTGTTTCCATTCGCCGTCAGGCACTTGGATCTGGAGGAGCTTGATGGTGGTGTCGCAGAATACGATGCTCGTTTCGTCGCGGTATTTGTCGTGGAGCTGTCGGGCAAATTCCTCCACGTCCGCGCCTTTGGCGAGGGCTACGTTCACCTTGTCGGAGAGGATGCGGCGTTTGCCGGGGTCGTCGGGATCCACTACGATTTTGGTAGTGTCGATGGGCGGCACTACTGGATTGTCACGAATTGGAAGTTCTGGAACGTCTGCATTTTGTTGATTGTTAGGGTTGTCGCCATTGTTATTTACATTATCGCTACAACCCTTCCACACAAAAAAAACTATCGCAGCCACTAATACTCCGAGCAAAAACCACAGCCAACCCGGAAGTCCTTTGCGTTTGGTTTCGTTTTGGGGTGGGGGAGGTGGCGGCGGAGTGCCTGTGGACGATGTAGAAAGGCGCGGTGGCGGCGGTGCAATGGGTGCGTTGTGTGGCGGTGGTGTCTGGCTTGCAACTGTCGGCTGTACAGGTTGTTGTGGCGGTTGAGTTGAAGTGCTACTTGCAGCCATTGGCGGTACGTTCACTATCGGCGCGGGTTCGTCGGTGATGGGCTTGGAAATCTTGTTGTCGAGCTTGAAATTCTCGCGGAAACTCTTCTCGCTGCTGAAACCCCACGCCACGAGCACAATCTTTTCGCCGTCCACTATCACGCACTCCAATCCCGGCACTTCAACGGACATTTCCAAGAGTTCGCCAAGCTCCTTGCGGTGCGGGTCGGCGTCGGCTTTGAGCTCGTTTGCGAAGGTCTTGATTCTATTGAGCATGGTCTGCAACCTGCCCCTGAAATACTCCTGACGCTCGGCGTTTAGTTTTGTAAACTCTGTTCCCTTTGTAATGTAACCGCTTAGCCACGTGGCTTTTGTGTTTTGCACGAGGGGTTCGGCAAAAAGTTCGGCATATTCTTGTCCGAGGCCTTCTGCGAGAAGCCCGTACAGCTGCGAATAGCGTTCATAGACCGGAGTACCGTACCATATCAACGGGCGGTAGTCTTGCAGGCTTGCGGAGTATATTATTTTCTTAGGCATGATGTTCTAATGTTTGTATCAACGCCCAAAGATAAAAACATTTCGGATAATTGCAAAAAAAATCTCCTACAATATCACTTGCATCTTTACCAGCACTGCAAACTTAGATACGCCGGGCTTGTCCAAGTGCGAGAGCCTCCACACGCCGTCCACGCGGAAGAAACGGAAGATGTTTTCGATGCCGACTCCCGCCTCGAAGTAGGGCTTATTGACGTCGCCGAGGGTGGATGGGAAGTCCATGATGGCGTTTTCGCGGCAGTTGCGGTTGCTGATGTCGCCTACGAGCCCTTTGCCGTAAAGGATTTCGCGCCATTTCAGCTTGCGGAGCAGTGGCAGCCTATTGAAGAAGAATCCGTTGAAATGATGCTCCGCCGTGAGGCTGAGGTATGTGTCGGAGGCAAATTCGTAGAGGTTCATCATATTGAAGGCGTACTTGTCGAAGGCGTATGTTTCGTTGCCCTCGTGGAGTTTCAATAGCGGGAAAGGCACGTTGCCATACACCTTGCCGCCTTCCAATATGTAGCGCGTCTTGCCAAGAGGCCCGAGCGACACTTTTTGCGAAATCATTGCGATGGCGCGGTAGTAATTCTTGAAGTTGCCACGGTCGTCCCAAATGCCGGCGGTGAGTTCGAGATCAAATTCCGGGAAGTTGCTGCCCATGCTCACCCTCGTAAATTCGCCCGATACAAACTTCTCGTTGTAGCAGAAATGCAGATTGTAAGTCAGCTCGTAAGACTCGAGGTTTTTGTAGTCGTAGTCGAGGGTGGCGTTGCGGAACGGGATGTATTTGGTAGGCGTGATGTTCTTGTATTTTGCGCCTATTTTGTTACTGAATCCGTTGAAATATTCGTGTTCGTATTCGCCCTTCACCTCGTCCACGAGCAGGAGGTGAATGTTTTTGGAGCGGGCGAGGATTGTGGACATAATATTGTCTTCGGTGAGAGCGTTGATGCTCTGCCCGAGTTTTTCGTAGTCGTGCTTGACCTCCACATTGACGCCGCGACGAGGATTCTTGTTGAAAAGGTACAGCATACCGAGGCCGTACTTGAATTTTTCGTCCTTGAATCCGTATGCGCCGTATGCCGATAGCATAAGGTTGGTGCTGAACTCATTGCTTGTACGCCCTCCAAATCTTATTCGCCAGCCTTCTATCTCATTGTGGCTAAGAAATTTGAAGTAAGGACCAAATTCCCACCATTTCACAGGGTAGTAGCCGCCTATGAACATCTCCACTGTGTTGGTAATTGTCTTGAACACAGGCACTTCCTTGATGGAGTCCACCATCTGGTAGATATTGCGCTCCTTTTCGGTGAGGTCTTCGTGACGCGATTCTGCCCAATAATTCTCGTCCTTCTGGTTTGCGCCGTCTTCCACGATGGTCTCCTCCACAGCCACCTGCGAGAATGTATTGTCGCTAAATGTAGGATTGATTTCCACATTGCGGCGCGTCATTGTCTTGCGTCCAAAGAATCCCATTGTGGAATCGGTGAAATTGATGTCCATAAACATCTCCTCTTTGGTCAAAAACCACGTGGAGTCCACAAAATCGTATTCCTGGGTGATGATGTAATTGTTGATGTAGTTGATATTGACATCCGTAGCCATCTTCGCCTGCACCTTCTTGACTGCCCACGTGGTATCAGCCACCCACATGTCGCCGCTGAAAGTGTAGGTCTGCTTGTGTTTGGGGCGGAATGACAGGTGGTACAGGTAATGTCCGTCCTGATATGCACTGTCGAGCAGGTAGTATTTGTAATTAGCCTTCCAGAAATCTGCTACCGGTGATACAAATTCGTGTCCGAATGCGGGGATGTAGTTTTTGTAGATGTTGGCATTGATGTACATCTGACCCGTATATTGTGATACGCTCTCATTCTCCACGCCGGATATTTTGGAAGCCTTGATGACCTCCTTTTTGCGCGTTGGATTGTTGCGGTACGATATGTCGGAGAGCGATTCGGTAATCATCACCGGTAGAAACACCTTGCCGGTCTCTGCGGAAGTGTCGGCGTAGTTCATAATGAAACTAAAATTGCGCAGTATGCTCCTGTCGGTGAAGTCGCCATGGATGTTGTTGATGTCCACCTCCATCTTGTTATATACCTCAAATTTGTAAGAGTCCAAGCGGTCGGGGTCGTTTTTCTTGCGGTTGGCGGCTACATTGCGCATAATGCGCCACGCGGGGTTTTCACCCGGATGCACCACAATCTCGTTGAGTTCGTAGCTGTCGGGATCCAATACCACATTGACCTCATGATATGCCTCTCGCGTCACCTTATAAAAATAAGGTGTGTATCCCATCATCGAAAATTCCAGAGTGTCGCTGTCCACGTGCGCCTGGATGAAGAAATTGCCGTCCACGTCAGTGATGGTGCCGATGGTGGTGCCCTTGAATACGATGTTGACGAATGGCAACGGCTCGCCCGTCTCCCCGTCGGTGACTGTGCCGCGCACCTTGGTCTGCGCCTGCGCCACGCTGAGGGTAATTAAAATCGATGTAACAAAAGCAAATAAATATTTCATTTTTCTTCTGGTTTTAGTAGTTGTCTCTCACGGAGGCACGGAGGGCACGGAGAGGAGGGTGGTATTATTCTCCGTGTACTCCGTGTACTCCGTGTCTCCGTGAGAGATATTGACCGTGAGAGATTTATTAAATTTCGGTGCAAAATTAAACGTTATTATTGAAACATCGTCTTATTTTATAGTTAAAAAAAACAATTTTGCGATATAAATTTTGATAATGTCGCGACAATGTAATATTTTTGTACCCGAAAATAAACACATCCTTAATGAATCAATGGACACTCTAATCAATCTGCTGACCCTGTGCGGCGCGATAGCGATGTTTCTCTTCGGCATGTCGCAGATGAGCAGCGGACTCGAGAAGTTTGCCGGCGAAAGACTTGGCAAAATTCTTTCTGTAATGACCAAGCACCGGATTATGGGCATCCTGACCGGCGTTGTGGTGACGGTAATGTTGCAATCGAGCTCGGCGACCACGGTGATTGTCGTGGGGCTTGTTACCTCTGGCGTGATGACCTTGCGGCAGAGCATCGGCGTCATTATGGGCGCCAATATCGGTACCACTGCCACCGTGTGGATTATCTCGGTGGTGGGGGAGATGGACATTGCCAAATTCGCCCTGCCGTTGCTTACGTGCTGTCTGCCGGCCTTCTTCATCAAGCGTAGCAAGGTCAAAATCATTTCGCAGACCATAATGGGCTTCTCGCTCCTGTTTCTTGGGCTTTCGTATTTGCAGGATGCTGCGGACAATCTCAATCTTAGCGGACATGTAGCCGATCTTCTCAGTCATCTCGATTGCGATAGGTACTACGCCATACTACTCTTTGTGCTTGTGGGCGCATTGGTGACGGCTGTGGTGCAGTCGTCGGCGGCTACAATGGCGATTACATTGATGCTCTTTGGTATGAACATCCCCGGATTTGGATTCTATCAGGCGGCGGCATTGGCGATGGGTCAAAACATTGGTACTACGGCTACGGCTCTGCTCGGCTCCATGACCGGCAACAGGATGTCGCGTCGTGCCGCTATGGCTCACATGCTCTTCAATGTGATTGGCGTTGTCATCATATTGCCCGTGATATATTGGGCGTGCGACGCTGTGGAATGGTTTGTTGCCGATGTGCTTCATTCTGATGGCAATCCTAAGTTTAAACTCTCTATGTTCCATACAGCCTTCAATACCTTCAATACGTTGTTGCTCGTATGGTTTGTGCCGCAGATAGAGAAGATGGTGTATCGCCTTGTGCCGGCTACGGAGGAGGAGGAGGACTTCCGCCTCAAATACATTCCTACTGGTGCCATCAGCTCCACATCGGAAGTTGCCATTGGCGAAGTGCAAAACGAAATCATCACCTTTGCCGAGCGTTGCAAGAAGATGTTTGGAATGGTGAAGGGCATGATGACTGTAGAAAAGGAGAGCGAGTTCACGAACCTCTTGGAGCGCGTGACCAAATACGAGGGCATCACCGACAAGATGGAGATAGAAATCGCCAACTATATTAATAAGGTGATGGAGGCTGGCGGACTTACCACCGAATCCAAGCGCAAGTTGCTCAAGATGCTCAAGCTCGTATCGGAACTCGAGAGTATTGGCGACTCGTGCAACAACCTCGGACGCACCCTCAGCCACAAGCGCGAGAAGAAGCTCGAATTTACGGACGAGCAGCAGGGCAACATCGACAAGATGCTGCTGTATATCGACAAGGCACTTGACAATATGATATATATGCTCAACAATACCGACAAGAAATTTGACCTCACCACCACTTATAATATAGAGAAGGACATCAATACCTACCGCAAGATGCTCAAGGAGCGCAGTATCCAGGACATCAACGACAACAAATATACCTACGAACTATGCGTGTCGTATATGGACTTCATCAACGAGTGCGAACACCTTGGCGATTATGTCATCAATGTAGTTCAGGCAAGCAATTATACTGGTGGCGAGTAAAAAAAATGTTGATTTGTAATGTATTTGTAATCAGTATGTTAAGAAAATGTAAACGTTTTTTTAAAAAAAAGTTGCATTTTTTTTTGGTGGATAAAAAAAATGGTTTTAAATTTGGAGCGTAATTAATAAACCAATTACATTGTATTATTAACTTATCTAAAACAACACACATTATGAAGAGAAAATTTTTCAGGGCATCTTGGATGCTCGCTCTTGCAGGTATGGTTGCTTTCACATTCGTAGGCACATCCTGCGGTGACGACGACGACGATCCCGCACCCGCTCCGACCCCGAACAACAACAACGGCAACAACAGTGGTGAAAACGGTAACGGTAACGGCAACGGTAACGGCAACGGCAACGGTGAAGAGCAGAAAGCTGACGAGAACAAGTACATCGTGGTACACACTCAGGATCTCGAAAAGCACACATGGGACAGCCAGTTCTGGTTCAAGTCAAACGTTCCTTTCGTCACAGGTGACGAGTGGGAGATTTCGTTGTGGGTAAAGGCTGAGAAGAAGGTTGAAGCTACTTACACTGACAATGAAGGTAAAGAGACGACTGTGACAGCTATCGGTACCCAGGTTCACAATGGCGCTGGTCACTATATGCACTATGCTGCTGTAGGTTCAGTTCCTTTCGACACCGAGTGGACGGAATACAAGAAAACGGGTGTGTTCTCCGCTGAGATGAACGGTGGCAATATGATTTGCTTCAACCTCAACGACTACCACGAAGCAAACACCTACTACTTCGATCAGATTAGCTTCAAGATCAATGGTATCGAGGTAGTTAACAATGGTTTCTTGGAGACCGACGACTACAGCGCATTCTTCGTTAAGGAGCATCAGCCTGCCGATGACGGCGTAGATGTTTTCATTGACGATCCTATCACTGCCGACAACATCGAGAGTGCACCGAAGGAAGACTGGTGGAAGGAAGCTCCCAAGCAGTCAGACGTACCGGAGCTGACCGAAGAAGAGAAGAATCTGAAGTATGATACTCCTAAGGTCCTCACATTCAAGGGACAATATACAGCTGTTAATATTGCTGTGAAGGAAGAGTGGGCTTCGGTGTCTGTAACCTTCGACGGAAAGCCTGAAAACGTACAGTTCTGCGTAAGCAGCGACTTCGTTACAAGTCATCAGGATTGGGGCGATCAATATCAATCAACATACCCGCAGATTGGTGAAGATGGCGTAGGTACC
>JAFXMJ010000117.1 GCA_017530465.1 Bacteroidales bacterium | reverse complement strand
GGCTGACGACGACGCCAAAATATCAGGCAAATTTCTGATAATGAACCCGCCATACGGCGAGAGACTCGAAGATAAGGACGAGATGGTGGATTTTTACCGGCAGATAGGCGACACACTCAAAAACCGCTACACAGACAGCCATGCGTGGATCCTGAGCGGCAATCTCGACGCAATCAAGCGCATTGGACTCCACCCGTCCAAAAAGATAAAACTCTTCAACGGCGCAATAGAGTGCAGACTCGAATGTTTTGAGATGTACGACGGCTCCAAGAAAAATAAATTTCAATAAAGCGTGTAATATTGCACATAATTTGTTACTTTTGCCGTTAGAATTCTAAAAAAACAGGGAGCAAGTAATGAACGAGAAGATACTCGACGCGCTGATGCGTCTATTTGCATTGATTACCGACCCCACCGACGTCGCCAACAACAGGAGCGCGCGCGTCGTGGTGGAGGCGTATCTTCGTGGCTTGCTCTCCCCCACCCTTGTGGAAGAATATCTCGTCAGGTTTGACAAATACCTCGACGAATACCAAGACCGCAAGGCAAAAGGCAATTCCTCCCGCAAAAACATCTCCGCAAATTCCGTAAAAGTCCTCAAAATCTGCGAACTCATCAACCAACAGCTGCACCACCGCGAAAAGATTTACGTGCTGATACAACTGATGGAGTACGTCTGCACCGACAGTTTCCTGACATCAAGGGAGCGTGACTTCGTGGAGACGGTGTCGCAGGCTTTCAACATCGACCATACGGAGCTCAAAAACCTCGAGGCCTTCATCGAAAACGACATCGAACAGGCGGCAATGCCGCAAAGTTTTCTTTACATCGACTCGCTGCCATACGCCACCGGCGGCACGAGGCACGTCAACTACCCTGGACTGGACGGGTGCATCAGGATTTTGCTGATAGACAGTATCTCGGGATTTTTCTTTATCTACAATGGTGCTCCGCCAGTGAGAATCAACGGCCGCAAAGTGCAGAACGGCAAGGTATATCGTTTTGACAACGGCGGCATCATCCGTGGTCCAAAACTCGGCACGGTCTATCAGAGCAACATTGCCAACATCTTCATGTACAACGAGGACGTCCCGAAGGTAACATTCACCGGCATAGACGTAGAATTTACATACAAGAATTACGACAACGGACTCAAACCGTTTAGCTTCACGCTCGAATCGGGCAACATGGTGGGCATCATGGGCGGCTCGGGTACGGGCAAAAGCACCTTGCTCAACGTCCTTACCGGCAAATACAAACTCGACAAGGGCAATATCTATATCAATGGGCACAGCATAATCTCGCAGGACGCAATGCCGGAGGGAATCATCGGTTTTGTGCCGCAGGACGACCTTTTGATAGCCGAACTCACCGTATGGCAGAATCTCTATTACAACTCAAAACTCTGCCTCGGCAACCTCTCTGAACACGAACTCGTGGAACACGTCGAGAAAGTGCTTGTGGATCTTGACCTATTTGACATCCGCGACCTCAATGTGGGCGACGCACTCAACAACGTCATCTCCGGCGGTCAGCGCAAAAGGCTCAACATCGCCCTCGAACTCGTCCGTGAACCGTCGATTTTGTTTGTTGACGAGCCTACGTCGGGATTGTCGAGCACCGACTCCGAGACCGTGATGCACTTATTGAAGCAGCAGGCGTTGAACGGCAAAATTGTGGTTGTAAACATCCACCAGCCGTCGAGCAAGATTTTCAAGATGTTTGACAAGCTGTGGGTGATGGACAAGGGCGGCTACGTCATCTACAACGGCAACCCGATGGAGGCTGTGTCGTATTTCAAGACATTGAGCGACTACGCCGACGCGGGCGAGAGCGAATGTCCCGTCTGCGGCAACGTCAACAGCGAGGAAATCCTCCAAATAGTGGAATCCCGCGTCGTAGATCAATACGGACACTACACGCAGGAACGCCGCGTATCGCCGCAGGAATGGCACAAAAAATTTACGGAAATCAACGACCTGTCCCTCGAAGAATACAACAAGGAAGACACGCCGCTGCCCAAGACCAAATTCTCCATACCGAGCAAGTGGGGACAGTTTAAGGTTTTCATAACGAGAAACGTACTCTCCAAACTTGCCAACCATCAATATATGGCGATAACATTCTTGGAATCCCCGATATTGGCGTTTATACTCGGCTTCTTCACCAAATACATCAACGACGAAGGCGAATACGTCTTTGCCGACAATAGGAACTTGCCCGTGTTCCTGTTTATGATTGTGGTGGTGGCGTTGTTCACGGGATTGACGTGTTCGGCGGAGGAGATAATACGCGACCGCAAAATATTGGAACGTGAAAAATTCCTCAACCTATCCCGGGTCAGCTACATATCGAGCAAGGTATTTGTTGTATTCATAATATCTGCAATACAGACACTTACGTTCATCATCGTCGGCAACCAAATCCTCGAAATCAAGGGTATGCTGTGGTCGTACTGGTTTGTGATGTTCACCACCGCCTGCGCCGCCAATATGATGGGATTGCTGATTTCGTCGGCATTGGATTCCGTAATTGCCATCTACGTGCTGATACCATTCATACTCGTGCCTCAGATGCTGCTCGGCGGCGCGATGATAGATTTTGACGACCTACACGAATCGGTATCCGACAAAATAAACGTCCCCTTCATCGGCGACCTGATGGTATCGAGGTGGAGCTATGAGGCGTTGGCGGTGGATCAGTTTGAAAACAACCCCTACGAACGCGAATTTTATGACCTCGACAAAGAAAAATCCCGCGACATCTACCTGAGCACATACCTGATGAGCGAACTCGACAACATCGCCACCCGCTGCATCAAAATCACCGAAAAGACCAACCGCACAACCGCAGAGCAGGAAGAGCGAGAGGATTTGTTGTTGCTCCTGAAAAACGAAATAGAATACCTCAACTACCGCAACCCGTCCATCTACTTCGACCACACGGCAGACATCACGCCCGACAGGTTCAACCCGATGATTGGCAACTTCCTGCAACTATTCCTCCGCGCGCAGAAGGAATTTTACAACGAGGCGGCGGAGTCTGTGAACGCCGAGCGTCAGCGCAAACTCGCGGAGATGGAGAAGGAACTTGGCAAGGACGGCTTGTATCAGTTGCAGAAGGATTATTACAACGAAAAACTCGCCGAACTCGTGCTCAACAAACGCGCAGTCAAGAAGTTCTATTACTCGCCCAACCACCGCCTCATCCAAAAGAAAGACCCGATTTTTATGGAGCCGGTGTCCGACTGGGGACGCGCACACTTCTACGCGCCTTGCAAAATCATCAAAAACCACCGCATACCCACCTACGGATTCAATATGGCAGTGCTTTGGCTTTGGACGGTGCTGATGTTTATTGCTCTCAGGATGGATATACTGCGCAAGGCTGTAACACTCGTATCAAACATTTACAGAAGCCGCAAAATCCGCAACAAACTCCGCCATAAGCAATGAAACATTTTGTAATCATTTTAATATCAACACTTTGCTTTATATCGACGGCGACGGCGCAAGTTCGTTTTAGCAAATATTTCCGCACCCAAACCCTCAGTCTCAAATACACAATCTCCGGCGACAGCACTCACTGCCGTGCCGACTTCAATAATTGGGAGGTCCAAAATTATTGGGCAGGCGGATGGAACAATCTGGACATTCTGCCATCGCCAAGCGATATGTCAATCATAATGAGCGACAACGCAACAGGCAAGATTATTTATCACAATTCGTACTCGTCGCTATTTTGCGAATGGCAGATGATGCACGACCCTAACCCAAGCGGCGATTACAAGGAGTGCGTGAGAATGCCAATGCCAAAACGCGCAGCAACAATCACATTGATAAGGAATTACGATTCAGGACAAAAAGACACGGTATTGACCATTGCCTTCAATCCTAAACAACACCCACGACCCATCAACATCAGCCCAAAATATCAAGTAGAGTTACTTCAAGCTACGAAGTTCTTCAACCGCATCAACCTTGTTTTCCTGCCAGAAGGCTACAAGGAAGACGAGATGGACAAATTTTTGGCAGCGGCGCGGAAAATGGCAGAAGGGCTCTTTGAGTACGAGCCATTCTCGCATTATTATATGCATTTCGCAATCAAAGCCGTCCTCGCGCCCTCGCCCGAAAGCGGCATCGACATCCCGTCGGAAGGCATCGAGCGCAATACATTGATGGATTTCACATACGACACTTTTGACTCCGAACGCTACATCGGCACGCGCAACCATTGGGCTATCAGCGAATTGGCGTCCAATACTACTTGGAGCCACGCCATTGTCCTCGTCAACGACGAAAAATATGGCGGCG
>JAFXMJ010000009.1 GCA_017530465.1 Bacteroidales bacterium | reverse complement strand
GCAGGAGCCTTGGTGACCGATACGGCAGTAGGCAGTGCATTGTCGTTGTTGTTATGACCGCTATTGGCACTCATGAATACAAAGAGCATCAACGTAGCAGCAAACACAGTCCAAAAGCCTACCTTGGCAACCTTGGCAGCCTTCTTGACCTTTTTGGTCTTAGCGGAGTTGGCATTAGCGTACTTGGCGAAAAACTCGTCGTACACATTGTCAGACTCAGGCTCGCATACAGGGGTAGCAACCTCTGTATTGGTGCAATTGACATTAAGGGCAAAAGGCATCTGGTCGGCGTTCAATACGCTCGACTGCTGGGGCACAGGCAAATTGTGCCTGTACTTGAAGTCGTAGGCGATGTCGTCCACCACCTCACGCAACGTAAGGTAAGGACGGTCGGAGTCCATACCGTTGTGGATACGGCTAATGAGCGCACCTGTAAAATAGGTAGGCGCGTCAGGCATCTTCTTAGGGAAGAGCGCAGTGGAGTCCTCGTCGCAGGCAGACACGTAGTGCACGCCCTCGAAGTTCTTCATAAGCGCAGTTTCAGGAGCGTCGCCCATCGCATTGTGGATACCACCACTATGGCAAGCATCGACAATGAAAATCTTACGGGAAGCCGCAGACCTGCTTATCTTCTCCAATACAGCCTTAGCCTCGATGGCATCGGTGTCAAGGTAGTTGGCATCCATGTCGGAGGTGGCGAAATAGAGCTTGTAGTTGTCAGGGTTTATGATACCGTGACCACTATAATACACAAAAAGCGTGTAGTCGGAATTCTTGGCCATGTCCTTGGCGTCAGTAATCTTACGCTCGATGGTCTTAGAATCCTCGTTGAGCGATACGATGATGTTTCGCTCGTTGACACCAATGTAACGCGGGTCCATAAACAAGTCCTTCATCAACTTGATGTTGGTCTCCACGTTTGGGATGTCGGCGTACTTGTGCGAATTGTATCGGCTTGCGCCAATCAAAAGCACGATGTACTTGTTTTTCTTGATAAAATTAGTAGTTCTCATAATTCTCAAAAATTTAAAGTTGTTGTTAAAAAATTAAAGTTGTCTGTGTGCTAATTTTTCAATCAGCAATACAAATATACAAATAATGTTTGAAATTTGCAAATAATTCGTTACATTTTTTGCTTTTCTCTATATATAAAGTGTGGTTTTGTAAAATATACATTACAATTAATGGTAAAAAAGTATCACTTCTATAAAAGTAAACTTTACAAAAAATAGGCTCTGTGGTATGCCAGTTTGGCGTTTTTTGATGGGAATTTTGCATTGGTCTGCATTATAAGGTGTATTTGGTTAAAAGATGTTAAATAAATGGCAAAAAATGCCAAAACTTCAAAATAAAATCCTTTTAAATGCGGCTGTTTCGAGAAAAATTGCTAATTTTGCACACTAAGTACATAGACAGTAAATCAACCTTTAATTATGTCAGAAGATACAAACGAAAACGAAAGAATCGTTAAAGTAAACATAGACAAAGAGATGCGAAACGCCTACATCGACTATTCGATGTCGGTAATCGTATCGAGGGCGTTGCCCGATGTCCGTGACGGCCTCAAGCCGGTGCACCGGCGCGTGCTTTTCGGCATGAATGAGATGGGTCTATTCAACAACAAGCCCACCAAAAAGTCGGCGCGTATCGTCGGCGAGGTCATGGGTAAATTCCACCCGCATGGCGACAGCTCCGTGTATCTCACCATGGTGCGCCTCGCGCAGGATTGGGTGATGCGCTACCCTCTCGTGGATGGCCAAGGTAACTTTGGCTCCGTGGACGGCGACCCGCCCGCTGCTATGCGTTACACCGAGGCAAGGCTCAAAAAAATAGCCGAGGACACTCTCATCGACTTGGACAAGGACGCTGTGGATTTCGTCCCTAACTTCGACGAATCGCTCAAAGAACCCACGGTGTTGCCCATCAGGATTCCGATGCTGTTGGTAAACGGTGCGTCGGGTATTGCGGTCGGTATGGCTACGAATATGGCTCCGCACAATCTTGCGGATTCCATCGACGCGATTGTTGCTTACATCGACAACAACGACATCTCCATCGAAGAACTCATTAAAGTAATCAAGGCTCCCGATTTTCCGTCGGGCGGCATTATCTATGGTTATCAGGGAGTTAAGGACGCTTATATGACTGGACGCGGCAGGATTGTTTTGCGCTCCAAATATCATATTGAGACCACATCCTCGGGCAAGCCGCAGATTATCTTCGACGAAATCCCGTATATGGTCAACAAGGCGTTGGAAATCAAGCACATCTCCGACCTTGCCAATGAAAAGAAGATCGAGGACATCGTTCACGCCAACGACGAATCCGACCGCAAGGGTATGCGCGTTGTAGTAACGCTCAAACAAGGCGCAATTGCCAACGTGGTAGTCAATAAGTTGTTTAAACTCACACAATTCCAGACCACCTTCAATGTCAACAACATCGCCCTCGTAAAAGGTCGCCCGAAGTTGCTGAATTTGAAGGAGTTGATAGAATGTTTTGTGGAGCACAGGCTCGACGTTGTGGTACGCCGTTCACGTTACGAACTCGAACAGGCTCAGAAGAAGGCTCACATCTTGCAGGGCTTGCTGATTGCTCTCGACCATTTGGACGAAGTAATCGCGCTCATCAGGTCGTCGGCAAATCCCGACACCGCCCGCACCGGCCTTATGGAGAAGTTTGGCCTCTCCGACGCACAGGCACGCGCAATACTCGAAATGAGGTTGCAGAAGCTCACAGGCCTCGAGCGCGAGAAAATCAAGAACGAGTACGAGGAAATTATGAAATATATCGATTACCTCAACGCAATACTCGCAAGCCGTGAAAAACAGATGGGCGTCGTTAAGGAGGAACTCCTTGAAATCCGTGAAAAGTATTACGATGACCGCCGTACTTCCATCGAGTACGCTGCTTCCGAAGACTTCAACCCTGAATATTTCTACGCCGACGACGATGTTGTAATTACAATCTCAAAACTCGGCTACATCAAGAGGACGTTGCTCTCCGAATTTAAGACGCAGCACCGTGGTGGCAAGGGCAGCAAGGGCAGCACCACACGCGATGAAGACTTCATCTGCCACATGTTTAGCGCAACGTGCCACAACACGATGCTATTTTTCACCAAGAAAGGCAAATGCCTGTGGCTCAAAGTTTATGAGATACCAGAAGGAAACAAGACTTCAAAGGGTCGCGCCATCCAGAACGTGCTCAATATTGAGAGCGACGACTCCGTTATGGCATACATCAACGTCAAGACCCTCACAGACCCCGAGTACGTCAACAGCCATTATATTATAATGTGTACCAAGAACGGCGTCATCAAGAAGACCCCGCTCAGCGAATACTCGCGTCCGCGTACCAACGGCATCATCGCCATCAATGTCCATGAGGGCGACGAACTTCTCGCCGCAAACCTCACCAACGGCAGCAACGACATCGTACTTGCAGTCAAAGGTGGAAAGGCAGTCAGGTTCAACGAGACTGACGCGCGTCCCGTGGGCAGGAATGCATCGGGCGTCAAGGGTATCACCGTACCCGAGGGCGACGAAGTGGTCGGCATGGTGGTTGCAGACGTCAACAATCAGGACGAAAACATCTTCGTGGTTTCGGAAAATGGCTATGGCAAACGCTCTCTGCTCGAAGACTACCGCGTGACATCGCGTGGTGGCAAGGGCGTTAAGACCATCAATATCACCGAAAAGACTGGACAATTGATAGCCATCGACAAGGTGACCAATGACGACGACTTGATGATTATCAACAAGTCTGGCATTACAATCCGTGTCAAGGGTGAGACTGTCCCGGTATCGTCACGCGCTACTCAGGGTGTCAAGCTCATCGACCTTGGAAAGCGCAAGGATGCCATTGCATCTATTGCCGTTGTACCCAAGAGCGACGAGGATGACGAAGAAAATATGGATGGTGCAGAGGTTGCAAACGCTGAAGGCACAGAGATGCAGGGCGATGTTCAACCCGGTACAGAATCTGCAACTAATGAAAGTGGAGAAGGATCCACTCCGGAAAACACCGAGAATAACTAACTTACTAAGCATAAAACAATGAAAAGAACATTACTGACAATTGCAGTCGCAGCTATGGTCTGCGGCTCGGCTTTGGCTCAGAACCCCGACCTCAGAAAGACGGTGGACGGCTTCAAGGCCAAGATAGAGGCTTCCGACAAGGAAATCAACGATGCCAAGAAGGGTGCACAGACCAAAATCTGGGAAAATCGCGGCAAACTTATGGTGGAGGCATTCCGTGCCAACACAAAGGGTGTATATGCCACTATGCCCGCATCCAAGTCGGACGCAAACCTCTTCAACAATCTCGAG
>JAFXMJ010000116.1 GCA_017530465.1 Bacteroidales bacterium | reverse complement strand
GGAGGCCTCGACAGCCTGATAGAAAACTCTCTCGGTATCAAGAAGTCCCGCAAAGGCGAGATGAAAGGCAATCCTGTGGACTTAATCAAGCCCGAACAAACTGACGACAACGACGAGGTGCTCGCCAAACCGCGCACACCTCAAAAGCCCGTGCAGGTGGCTGCGCCAAACAATACGGCGACAACCACCACACCCGCCGCGCCCAAAAACGACGCGCCCACCGCGCCCAAAGCAGACGCACCCGCACCCACAAAACCCGAAACCGACGCGCCCGCACCCGCCGCCGCAACAGATAATAATAAAGTGTCCGAGAATAAAGCGGCTGATAATACCCACACCCCACCCCAAGCGGCTGACAACAGCCCCAAGGCAGACTCCATTGAAACAAAAGATGAAACGGAGGCATTATCATTTGAAGATACGCCGGATGATTATGATGACAACGACGATGTAGTAGTGACGCCCTCCGCGCCCAAGCAAGTGGTGACGATGAACCTCGACGCCACCGACGACGACGATGCCAAAATCGCCTATATGAAAGAAGTAATCGCCGACCTCCGCCACGAACTTTTCCTATGGCGCAACGGCACTATCAACGTGCAGACTTTCAACGCCACACTGCACACCCACGGCCTCAAATACAATCCTGAAAACAACGAGATTGAGGAATTTGACGCTATTTAGGCAATTCATAATTCATAATGCATAATTCATAATGCATAATTCATAATTCGTAATTCGTAATTATCTTGGAATTATTCCAATGGTGCGACGCTCGTCTTGGATATTCTCCATACGTTTTTTCATTCGTTCATAATATTGCTGGGTCTCACGAGTAGTGCGAGGCTTGGTCTGCCGCACTATCGACACCAACAATTCTTCACTAATATCACTATTGGTGCGTGAAGCCTCCAATGCAGCCTTGTTGCACACGTATGCTATCTCACTGGCAATATAGTTTTTGGTCAGTAATGCCAGATGACGATAATCGATGTCATTGGCGCAAGGGCGATTGGTCAAGTGAATCTTAAAAAGTCCCATCCTCGCTGCGTCGTCTGGCATCGGCACATATATAATATGATCCATACGCCCAACACGCAGTATGGCGGGGTCGATGAGGTCGGGCTGATTTGTAGTGGCAATTACAAACACGCGGTCTTTGCCGCAATTGTTGAGCTGGCTAAGCAATTCATTTACTTCGCCCGACATATTGGCATTGTGATGGTCGGTACGTCGGGAAGCCATCGCCTCAAATTCATCAAAACACAGCACCGTAGGAGCTTTGGAACGCGCCTCATCAAACAAATTGCCAATAAGTCCCTGTGTACCGTGTATATAGATGCTCGCCAAATCAGATGTTTTTACAAACTTATAATTGAATCCCGCCTCCTCCGCAAAACGCTCCGCAATGAAGGTTTTGCCACAGCCGGGAGGCCCATAAAGCAACATTCCGTTGGGTATGTCAAGATTGTAACGCTTGGCACGCTCCTGATCCCGAAGTACATAAAGGACGCTCTCGTTGAGGAGTTTTTTGAGGTCTTCCATACCGGCTACATCGGCAAAGCCATTGCCTTTGGGTTTTGCATCCTGTTGAGTAGCAGTGCGTTCCGAGGGTTTTGCAATCTCAATCGTCCCCAACATCGCTTTCATCATCTCGTCGGCACTACCAAAACCATTGCCGTCCAACGCTTTTGCAATCACACTCAATAGCTGCGCGTCCATACCCGAAGGCGTAACATTGGGCAGACGGGGCGGCTGCTGCGCTTCCTGTCCAAAACACAGCCTATACAGCAGCCTCCCCACATCACGCAAATCCGCCTTAATGTCTGATTCTGTGGCGGGTTGGCATTGCAGGCTAAAATCAGAGAGCTTGATGTCGGAGATGTTGCCGGTAAGGTCGAGCAAAACGCTTTTTTGGGAAATCCGTCCGTGCGCCACGGGCTGTGGTTGCGTGTGCAGATGACGAAGCAGCCGAAGAATAGATAGCACTATCTGACGCACATCGGCAATCTTAATCTCTGGACTGCGCTGCAAGCGGTCTGCCAAAGTTTCGCTGCTTACAAACTGCGTCACCATATAGCTAAACCGCCGTCCTCCCCTTTCAATGACGCCCGAATCCTCGTATGCACACAAATTTGGATGGGAGACGCTGCGGCGCATAGCTACTACCTTGACCTCGCCACGCTCGTTGAAAGCATCGGCGGGGAGCATATCACAATTATAAAGCGTAAGAAAATGCAACTGACGCTGCCCATCGCGCACACGATATACCTCCGTGCCGCCTTCCTGCAACAACGGAAACACCACCAAATAGCGGCTGTCGATATATTCTCCTTTTTCAAATGTTGACATTTCCAATACGATTTAACTCAAAAGACCATTGCAATTGTTAGCCTTGACATCTTGATTGGCGGAATTGCCGCGAGTACCAGAACTGCTGCCGGACGTATTCCAATCCCTGATGCACAAGTCAAAAATCATATCAAGCCAAGGATCAAGTTTGGGTATGGACGGCTTGTCGTGAGCAATCTCCAACGCCTTGTCGATGGCGGTGCGCGCCTTCGCTGCATCACGCCATTGATACACTTCGTAGAGATTATCAAAATGATAAACCCAGCTCAAATAGTTGCGCAGGATTTCCAATGAACGCTTGAATTGTTTTAGTTGTCCAATCAAGAGGTTTGCCATCCTGACATCAGCAT
>JAFXMJ010000115.1 GCA_017530465.1 Bacteroidales bacterium | reverse complement strand
CGGAGGATTTTTGAACGTTTGTTTTTGATTTTTTCGTCAATTTGATTGTCCATTTTGTCCGCGAGTGTGCCGCTGCGCCGCGAATATTTGAAGGCGTGAATATGTCCAAAACAGATTTTTTTTGCGACTTCCAAAGTGTCGGCAAAATCCTCGTCAGTTTCGCCCGGCAAACCCACAATAATATCGGTCGTAACATTGAAATTTGGAACAATCGCCCTGAATTTGTCAACAATTCCCATAAAATCTTCCCGCGTGTAATGGCGGTGCATACGCTTGAGGACGCTGTTGCTGCCCGATTGGAGGCAAAGATGGATATGCGGCGCAAGTTTCGGATTGCGGAACAATTCTACAAAACCATCCGAAAAATCGTCTGGCTCTATTGACGCAATCCTAAGCCTGAAATCGCCGTCAATCTCCAAAATTTTCTTAATCAAATCCTCAAAACCGACGCCCTCTGAATTGTATTTTGAAATATTGACGCCGGTAAGGACAATCTCCTTGAAACCATATCCGAGTTCGGTCTTGATGTTGCTCAAAATATCCTCCACGCGCCTCGAAACCGCCCGCCCGCGCACGTAAGGCACGATGCAATAACTGCAAAAATTGTTGCAACCATCCTGAATTTTCACGATGGAGCGCGTGTGGAAAGTTTCCTTTGCCGGCAGAAAACCAAAAACATCGCCCTTGTAATTTTCAACGCCATTAAACTCGCCGCTCAGATGCGCCTCCACGATTTCACAAATCATATTTTTGTGCTTGTTGTCCACAACGATTACGCGGGCATTGTCGGGCAGATATTTTTTGGCGTATTGCTCAGCCATACAGCCTGTTACAACCACAAGCGAACCTTTCCTGATTGCGCGGTTGATGTACTCGCGGCTTTTTTTGTCGGATTGATTTGTAATCGTACAAGTATTAATCACAAAAATTTCCGCGTCCGAATTTTCAAAATCGCCATCGGTTACGAAGCCCCTTGCGCGAAACTTCGACGCCAAAGCATCGGTTTCGTAAAGATTGAGGCGACAGCCAAGAGTCTTGAAGGAGATGGTATTCATATTATATTCGTTTCACAGCGCAAAGGTAATAATAATTTTGAAATTACTTCAACAAATATTTCCACGCCGGGACGATGTGGATTGTCTTGCCGTCGGCATTGATTGTGCGCTCGTCATCGTCCGTAACGATGAAAAGTTTTTCGCAACCGGTGGCGGCAGCGGCATCCGTTAATCCGCGTACTTCGCGCTCAAAAGTCTGCGGATTGGATATGTCCCACGAAACCTGAATCAGGCTGTCAACGCGCTCGCCCCTGCGGACAAGAAAATCACACTCGGTCTTGTCCTTGTAGTAACAAACCTTGCCCTCAACACCCTTGGTACGGTAAAGGTGGAGGAATACAGTGTTTTCAAGATTCTTGCCGTAGTCGTCGCTCTGAGGCATCATCACCGCGCCGCGCAGACCATTGTCTATGCAATAATACTTGAAAAGAGAATTTTCTTCCTTGACCATCGAATATTCAAATTTTGGCACCTTTATAAACATAAATACTGCACAGACATAGTTTGCCCACAAGTAAAGTTCATCTTTTGAAATTTTAAGCCCCTGCGACTTAATGTCGTTGAAAATAGAATTGATAGAAGTAGGCTTGGTGATGTTGTTCATTATGCGCTTTACAAAATAACGAGCAACATTTGTATTTGTTATATTGTAATGCTCCGCCAAATCTTTGAGCAACATCGTGTTAAAATAAGCATTAAGGATTTTCAGCCTTTCACTTTCAGTGGCAGCCAATGCAACTTCCGGGAAACCTCCTTTCGCATTAAAATCCCTGAACGCATTGCGCAAAACCGCCTGTTCGCTCTCCAAATAAGTATTTGTCTTGACGTTTTTGAAACGGCAATACTCGTTGAACGAAAGCGGAAGTGTTTCGTATTCAAGCGGATAGCCGCGCAAAGCGGTTGTCAACTCGGTGGAAAGCATTGTGGCATTGCTGCCGCATACATAAATATTTTTGCAATAATTTTTGTAAACACGCAACACAAAATATTCCCAATCCTTCACCAACTGTATCTCGTCGAAAAACATATAAACGTCCTTCAAGGCTATTTCGGGAAACATTTCCAAATACGCCTTCAAAATCTCGTCAAGGTTTTCGGCGCATACGCTGCGCAGCCTTTCGTCGTCAAAGCCCAACCAAAGGATACGCTTTTTGTCAACGCCCTTTTCTATCAGGCGGTTAACTGTTATTTCCATCATCGACGATTTGCCGCAACGCCTCACGCCCGGAATCGTTATGATTTTCTTCCTGTCCAACGGCAGAAGTTCGTCCCTGCCGATTACGTCAAACGGCATTTCAGCCTGTCTGAGGGCAAGAATTGTCTTAAAAACTTCCTTCATATTCATAATATCGAAATGTTTTTTACGCCACAAAGATAAAAAGTTTCCTTTAAAAAAGGAAACTTTTTTTAAATTCTTTCCTTAAATAAAGGAAACTTTTTCAAATTCTTTCCTTCCAAAAAGGAAACTATTTTCTTACAGCATCTCTCCTTCCGCCGAAAAGTCGCTGCTTTTGACGATTTTTACATCAACGAAATTGCCAATCAAACTCTCGTCGTCGGAGCGGAAGCGCACGGCAATTTTGCCCTCGGTCAAGCCTGAAAGGTAGCCTTCCAAACGGTCGTGTCCGTTGACCAAAATGCGGAACTCTTTGCCGACCATACTTGCAGTATAGAGCGATGAAACCGATTTCAAATCTTCCGACAAAACAGCGTAACGCCTTGATTTTTCATCCTTTGGAATATCATCAACCCACTTGGACGACACTGCGCCCGGACGCGGCGAATACATCGCAATGAAAGCCATATTGTACTTAAATTCTTTCACGGCGCGGCGCGTATTTTCAAACTCCTCCAAGG
>JAFXMJ010000114.1 GCA_017530465.1 Bacteroidales bacterium | reverse complement strand
GGCAGAAAAACAGATGAGCCAGGCGACGCATGCCGACGAACATCCCTATGTAGAAACCCGATACGACGACCTGGGCAGGCAAGGCGCATTGAGGGCAATTACGACGCGCCCCATATCGCCTTGAATTACCGTCTGCTCCGCTATGCCGACATCCTCCTGATGGCTGCCGAAGTGAAGAACCAACTCGGCAAGGACGATGAGGCTCGCAAGTATCTCAACCAAGTGCGCTCACGAGTCAATCTCGCCGACGTCACCGCCTCCGGCAACGACCTCAAAGAGGCAATCCGCCTCGAACGCCGATTGGAACTCGCCTTCGAAGGCAACCGTCTCTACGACATCCGCCGCTGGACCGACAGCAACGGCAAGAAGGTGGTTTGCAACCTCTTTGGCCCCAATGGAACGTGGGTGAAATACAACACGGAAACATCCACCGACGAATTTGAGACCACCAACCTCATTGAACCTCAAAACGAGGGTTACGACTTCAAGGAAAACCGCGACGAACTCTTCCCGATTCCCAATACTGAAATCGTACAGAGCAACGGAAGCCTTGTTCAAAACCCTGGTTATTAGTTTTTTGTTTAACTCTCGCGGCGGCACGGAGAACACGTAGATTAGTAATATTTCTCTATCTCTCTCTGTACCCTAATAATGCATCTTCTTCGTGCGCTCCGTGCCGCCGTGGGACAATTTTTTTTACAGCAATGAAAAAAATATCAGCAATAATAATAGCGTCGATGATAGCCGCTGGCATTGTTTCCTGCGACCACGACGACATCACGCCCGACGAGAGCAACACCGCCCTCACCCCAGAGGAACTTGCCAAACGCAACAATCAGCCCTCCAACAACGACGACCCTGCCAACAATCCCGGCGGCAACGACACTCCGCAATCCAATTGGAAGGTGGTAAATACTGCCGACGAGCGCGCCGACGACGAAATCGCAGTGGCAATCGACGCTGCAAATGTGTTCCAGACCATCGAAGGTTTTGGAGCGTCGGATTGTTGGCTTGGCGAATATGTTGGCACCAAGTACGCCGACAAGGACAAGATGGCAAAACTCCTCTTTTCGCAGGACACATTGAGCGACGGCAGCGTGGAAGGCATTGGACTTTCGATGTGGCGCGTCAACCTCGGTGCGGGCAGCGCAGAGCAGGGCGACGATTCCAAACTCGAAGACGTTACCCGCCGTGCTGAATGTTACCTCAAATCAGACGGCAAGACCTACGACTGGTCCAAATGCGTTGGTCAGCGTTACTTTATGGAAGAGGCTAAGAAATACGGTGTGGAAAAGATGCTGTTGTTCTCCAATTCGCCCCTTGTATTCTGGACTAAAAATGGCAAGGCTTTCGACGACAAGACCGATGATGTAAACCTCACCGAAGAAGGCTACGAAAAATTTGCCGAATACTTGGCGGAAGTTTCCAAGCATTTCACTGACAATGGCATCAATATCGACTACATCTCGCCCCTCAACGAACCTCAATACGAATGGGCAGGCGGTCAGGAAGGCAGCAGTTGGCGAAACTCCGAAATCGCCAAGTTCGTAAAAATCCTCGACGAAAAACTCGGCTCTCAGAAAACCGAAATCGTTGTTCCGGAGGCTGGCAAATGGTCTGCCACATACAGCAGCAGCGAATACGCCAACAGCGGAAGCCAGATTTCAGAATTGTTTGGCAGCGGCGACAATTCCATTGCCGAACTCTCGCACGTCCACAAGGTTGTGGCAGCCCATTCTTATTGGGAAGACCGCAACTGGGACGCTCTCGAATCGTATCGTTCCAAGGCTTACAACGAGGCTAAGAGCCACGGCATAGGACTTTGGCAGACGGAATGGAGTATGCTCGACGAATATGCCGCTACCGACAATTATCCCGGTCTTGCCGATGCCAAATACATCGACAACGCCTTGTTCCTCGCCCGTGTCATCTATTCTGACTTGGTGTGGGCTAATGTGTCGTCTTGGAGTTATTGGACGGTATGGGGACAGGAACGTTGGAGCCAGAAAAACCGTTTTTGGCTCATCAAACTCGGCGCGGACGTGGAGGATTACCACGATACCTACGACGACATCACCGGCGGAGCCAATTGGAAGGACAATGCAAACCTTTATGTACTTGGCAATTACAGCCGTTTCGTGCGTCCAGGCTACAAGCGTGTCGATATGAATTGTGGCACCGACAAGTCGTTTGTTGGCACAGCATTCATATCGGGCGACGGCAATACTTTGGTGGCAGTTTACACCAACCTTGGCGACCAGAAAATCCGCGTAAACCCCACTGTAACAGGTTTTGATGGTGCTAACAAGGTGTTGCGTTTCGTGACCGATGAGACCAAAAAACTCGAACGTACCAATATGTCGGACGGCAATGTTGTAGTACCCGCAAAGTCGGTTACGACAGTGGTATATTGCAAATAATTTCCAGACACAGAGCCCATCTGTTCATCTCAGTGGACTCTGTGTCTTTATAATATTGAAAATGCTATGAAAAAATTGTATATACTTCCATTGTTGCT
>JAFXMJ010000113.1 GCA_017530465.1 Bacteroidales bacterium | reverse complement strand
TCGTCTTTTGCGCCTTTGTAATTGTGTTTCAGGCGGTCAGAGATTACGGCGTAAGTGGAAGTCTTGCCCCAAAAACGGTCAAACTCACCTTTGAGCATACATTTTACGACCGATTCGGGATTGTAAATATCCAAACCGTACTGTTTATAGCCGTCGTAAAACTGTTTACATTCATTAAAATCCATCTTGTATTTTCTGCACAAAGGCTTTACATCTTTCTCCGTAAAACCCGTAAATTCAGCGAGTTCGTGTGCGTCGAGAATCGTATATTCCTCAAAATTGTTGAGTTTGCTCTGCACTCTGTCCCTCACAACTGGCAAAATACCGGTAATGTATGCCAAAGCGATGGCTGGTCTCACAGTGTTGCTCTTGAACAAGCCGTTGAGAAATTCCAAATAATCCTTGAACAAATCCGTCCCAAATTGGTCGCGCACAAGGCAGTCGTATTCGTCGAGGATAATCACAAACCTTTCGCCCGTTACGGAATTTACCCTCATCATACAGTCGGCAATGGATTCACAGAGCGTAAAATCTAATGTCGGAAATTGTTGCTCAAATTCCATTTTCACCATTTTTGCAAGTTTTACAAGCAAATTAGGCTTATTAATTGCATTCTGATATTCACTTGCAACGTCTATCGAAATGAAATTCAGTTTGTTGAGATATTGCTCAAAATTCTTTGCCTTTGAGATTTTGAGTTTTGAAAACATTTCCCTCGAATCGCAACCCTTCGAATAGTAGGCGCACAGCATATTTGAGGCGATTGTTTTGCCAAAACGCCTCGGACGCGATACGCAGATATATTTATTCCCTTCGTCGATAAACTTATTTAACTGACTGATTAACATTGTTTTATCGACATATATTTTTCCGGCTAATATTTCTTTGAAGCCGAAGTTGTTTGGATTCAAGTAAACTCCCATAATTTTCTGAATTTAATTGCACTGCAAAGTTAAACAAAAAAATGGATAATATTTTGCTTTTTCCAAATTTTTTTTCCTACCTTTGCGACATTCGTAAACACATCATTCAACGTTATGAACGAGACCGACAACTTAAAGATTGATTTCAATTATTTCCCCTTCTTGAACCTCGCGATGGTGCAAAACAAATATCCCGTCGCTAAGGGGATTGTGATTGAAAATTCAGGCACTGAAACGCTTGAAAACCTGACGCTTATGATAACGCCCGGGGCGGATTTTGCGGCGGAATTTAAGTCCGAAATTGCAAAAATCGAACCCGGCGAAAAGATAGACCTGACAGTAAAAACCGATGTTAATCAGGGCTTCGTGCTGCAACTTTCGGAGGAGTTGGAGACCGATTTCACCGTCTCAATCAAGTACGGCGACACCACGCTCCACACCCAAAAATTCCCGATGCGAGTGCTGCCGGCGGAGTTTTATATTCACGACTTCATACCTGAACTTTTGGCTTCGTTCGTAACGCCTAACTTGATGCAAGTCAGAATGATAGTGAGCCGCGCCGCAAAGATTTTGCAGGAGTTTACGGGCGATTCTACCATCGACGGCTACGGATCCCGCAGCGTCAACCGCGTAAGGCAGATGGCGGGCGCGATTTTTGAGGCGTTGAAGGAACAAAAAATTGCATACATCCTGCCGCCCGCCGACGCTTCCGAAATCCACGGACAAAGAATCAGATTTGCAGACGAAGTGATTGAAAATAAGGCTGGTACGTGCATCGAGACGGCGTTATTGTACGCATCGTGTTTGGAATGTGCAAGGCTTTACCCGATTGTGATTGCGATACACGGACACGCATTTGTGGGCGTGCATTTGGAGCCTGAAACCTTCCAAGACTCTGTGAGCGACGACCTTACGGAACTCACCAAACGCCTCGGCGAGGGTATGCGCTCCATCGAAGTCGTGGAATCCACCTGCATCGACACGCCGAGCAATGTCAATTTTGAGGAGGCTTGTACACAGGGCGCGACACACCTGATTGCATTGAGCGAATTTGAGTATTTTGTGGATGTTGCGCGGTGTAGGTCGGTGGGTATCAAGCCGTTGCCGAGGCTACTGAAAACCTCAACTGGTTTTGAAATCGACCCGGGCGAGGCAGTCGCGGCGGAAGGCACGCACATCAAGCCACAAGAAATTTCCATCTATGATATTCCATCGTTAACCGCTGACAATAAGCCTGTTACAAAACAGACAATTTGGGAGCGCAAACTCCTCGACTTGAGCCTCAGAAATTCGCTTTTGAATATGAGGTTCAACAAGAAAAACCTGATGCTGATATCGGCGGGCGTCAATAAGATTGAGGACTACCTCAGCGGCGGCGAGGAGTTCAGGATTTTGCCGCGACCGTCGGAATTTTCATCAAATGAAGACATTGATTTTGACGATGTTAATATGACCATTGCAGCCGGAACGGACGCCGCAAAATTCATTATGCAGGAGATTGAAAACAAGCGTCTCCATTCGCTCTATTCCGAGGCTGAAAACGCCGCCGCGCTCAAAGCACTCTACCGCAACAGCAAGTCGTCCCTCGAAGAAAACGGCGCAAATACGCTCTATCTCGCAATCGGTCTCCTGCGTTGGTATGAAACCGAAAAAAGCGAGACTCCGCGCTACGCCCCGATACTTCTACTTCCGATTGAAATAATCCGCCGTAACAGCGTGAGTGGCTATGTGATACGCAGCCGTGATGAAGATGTCATTGCAAACATCACGCTCGCCGAAATGTTGCGGCAGAATTTTGGCATCAACATCGGACTGCCCGACCCGCTGCCGACAGACGAAAGCGGCGTTGACGTGCCTAAGATTTTTGCAATTGTCCGCAATGCAATAATGAACGTAAAGCGTTGGGACATAGAGGAAAAGGCTGTCATTGGCAATTTCAGTTTCAATAAATTTGTGATGTGGAACGACATCCATTCACACGCCGAATTGCTCGTGAAAAGCCCCATTGTCGATTCGCTCGTTAATGGTCGCCTGACCGCCGCGCCCGCGCCCGCCGCGATGACCGCCGAGGAGATGGATCGCAAATACACGCCCGCAGATATGTTGCTGCCCGTTAGTTGCGACAGTTCGCAACTCGAAGCCGTCGAGGAAGCGGTTTCGGGCGGAAGTTTCATTATGTTTGGCCCTCCCGGCACGGGCAAGTCGCAGACTATCACCAACATAATTGCAAACGCATTGTACCGAGGCAAGCGCGTGTTGTTCGTTGCCCAAAAAGCCGCCGCCCTCGAAGTTGTTCGCACGAGGTTGGACAAGTTGGGATTGTCGCCGTTTTGCTTGGACGTTTTCAGCAACAAAGCCAATAAGACTCAGGTACTTGCGCAACTCAACAACTGCACCCAAGTAACGCGCTACAAGTCGCCGGCGGATTTTGAAATCGACACCAAACGCCTGATGGAACTACGCCAAGAGTTCAATGGCATAATGGACGCAACGCACAAGAAATTGGATTGCGGACTGTCGATGTATGACGCTATTAGTCAGTATATTGCGATGAGCGACGACGTGGAGGCTGACATACCGTATCTAAATGATTTTATCGACACCGCCACACCGAGTTTGGTGGCAAAATGGTTCGACATCGTAAGCGAGGCGTCCGTAATCTGCAAATCAATCGGCAATCCTGTTGACCACCCCCTCAACTGCCTCTATCCCAAGGAGTACAAGCCCGACAGCGGAAGGATTTTTACAGAAATTTGCCAATCAGCAATCAACACGCTCAAAAAAAACTATAAGTCTATCGAAGACTGCAACACGCTCCTCAAAGTCGATAATCCCGACTCCTACGATCATTTTGCACTTTATTCTAAATTGTTGAAGCACATATCAAAACTGACTGCAATGACCGCTAAGGCGGCTTCTTTCAGCGACAACGACGGCAAGGCTCCACAATATTTCCAAGCCATCCAACACGGCAAAAACGCTTCTGAAATCCGCGCCCAAATCCTCAAAAACTTCAAGCCCGAAATCCTCTCGCAGGATTGGGCTTCGACGAAAATTGAATGGGAACAGTCGATAGGCAAGTTCTTCATAATGAGATACTTCGCGCAAAAGGGTATCAAGAACAAACTCGCACAATACGCCATCTCCGCCAATCTTCCCGACCCGAGCGAAACTTTCAATCTCCTCGCGAAATTCAACGCCGAAAACTCTGAGGCTGAGAAGTTTAGGGAATTGACAGAAATATTTGACGGCGTAGATTCCGACGATTGGGCTACAAAGGAACAGATTCTCCGCGACGTTCTCAACATCAATTCCGACATCAGGAACCTGTCGGGCAGTCCCATTGAGTATCAGCAAATTAAACAGAATTTTGCGGCGATGTTTGCGCAAGGATTCACGATGTTCAAGGATTTCTATGCGCCAAAATTTTCACAATTCACAACTCTCGACGAACAGGCTCATAATGACTTTGGACGGCTCTACGACATAGCCCAACTTGCAAATAACATCAATGGCACCAACTCCGTCATCCACAGTGAAATAGCGATGCTCGAAAAAATCGTTGCCAACATTGACAGCCTCAAAGATTGGTATATCTTCGTGGCAATCAGGAGGAAAATGGATGAAATGTGTTCTCATTACATTGTTGAATATTTCGACAAAACCAACTCAAACCCTGACACTTGGCTGCCGAAGTTCAAGAAATCCTTCTACAAGGCGGTCGTGGAGAAAGTTTGTGCAAAGTCACCGGCTCTGCAACTCTTTAAGGGTGAGATATTTGACGAAAAAATCAAGCGTTACCGCGAACTCAATGACAAGTATATGGAACTTGCCAAGGCGGAGATTTACGCCAAACTCGCCTCCAATGCGCCCGATTTTAGCGTGGAGGCTTCCAAAAATTCCGAACCCGGCATCCTGATGAAAAACATCCGCAGCAACGGTCGCGGCACGTCCATCCGCACGATTTTTGACCAACTGCCAAACCTCCTGCCGCGTCTGTGCCCGTGTATGTTGATGTCGCCAATGTCTGTGGCTCAATACCTTACGCTCACCGACAAGCCTCAGTTTGACCTCACGATTTTCGATGAAGCCTCACAAATGCCTACCTCGGACGCAGTAGGCGCAATCGCCCGCAGCAAGAATGTAATCATCACCGGCGACCCAAAACAGATGCCTCCAACGAGTTTCTTCTCATCGACGCAGACCGACGAGGAAAACATCGAAGTAGAGGATCTCGAATCCATCCTCGACGACGCCCTCGCCCTCAACATCAAGAGCCGCAACCTCCTGTGGCACTACCGCAGCAAGCACGAAAGCCTCATAACTTTCTCTAACCACGAGTATTACGACAATTCGCTCCTCACGTTCCCAAGCCCCGACAACCGCACGAGCAAGGTTACTTTTGTGAAAGTTGATGGCTATTACGACCGCTCCAAATCGCGTTGCAACCCCGCCGAGGCAAAGGCCGTGGTCGCCGAAGTGGAACGCCGACTTTCAGACCCCGAACTCTCAAAACGCTCCATCGGCATCGTTACGTTCAGCATTGTGCAACAGCATCTTATCGACGATATGCTGACGGATTTGTTTGCGCAGAAGCCCAACCTCGAAGCCATCGCCAACAACGAACAAGAGCCGCTTTTCTGCAAAAACCTCGAAAGCGTCCAAGGCGACGAGCGCGATGTCATCTTGTTTTCAGTGGGTTACGGCCCCGACAAGGACGGCAAGGTTAGTATGAATTTCGGTCCATTGAACCAGAAGGGCGGCGAGCGCAGGTTGAACCTCCGTTTCCAAGGGGATACATAGTCTATTATAGCACAGATTTTCGGGAAGTATAGCACAATTTGGCACGGTCCTGCATCGAAGTTGCAAAGTCGGGG
>JAFXMJ010000112.1 GCA_017530465.1 Bacteroidales bacterium | reverse complement strand
GTAAGTTATATCTACGTTGGCGCACCGCTTGCTTCATATCAGGGCAAGTACGGCACAGAGCCCCGTGTGCAGCTCAACGACAAGATTTCCAACCTCATCGACATTCCCGACTATGTGGAGAGCGAGCGTCAGTCGCATGACGAGGCAGAAAGACCGCTCCTTACATATTCGCTCAAGGTGGACTCCGACGCCAAAATGGGTATCGTGACCGACATCAAGCAGGAACTCCGCAAGGTTTCCGCTCTGAAAATCAACTATTCCACTTTGAAGACCGAGAGGAAAGGCAATTATTAGGATGCTTACAATCCCAGATTGAAAAAGAAGGCATAAGAAAGTGAAATTTCTTATGCCTTCTTTTTGTTATGTCAGGTGCTGTGTCCGACGTAAAATAATGGGCAGCGATGTGTATGCGCTGTTAGAATAATGCGGTTAAGGTATTGGCAATGCCTTTAAGATATTTGCTGAGGAGCGATTCTGAGGGGGCGTCGGCTTGCTTTTCACGATTGTTGAGCGGGCCGTATTCGTAACGTATCTGCTGCTCGTCGTCCTTGTAGTTGAGAATGTCTTCCACGCATTTGCGAATCTCGGTGTATAGTGGCTGACTGATGCCGAGCTTTTGCGAGATGTATTTCATATATATTGTCTCCGACTGCATGAGCACCTTGTCGGCGAACGACGTGAGGAACATATCGATTATAAGCCCGATTTTGAGCTTTTCGTCGTGGATGTTGTCCACCCATTCGTTATATTTGTCGAGGCTGAACTTCCTGTTTTGGATGATGATTGATTCGAGTTCTTCCTCAATGTCTCTGCCGGCGGCTTGTGCGATTGTATTGATGAGCCGGCGTTCGCGGTCGTCGATGCTACCGTCTGCCCACGCAAGCGATACTATCATTGATATGTACGCAAGCCTCTCGTCGTAGCCGTAGTCGCTAAGGCGGAAGGCGCACGCGCTCGTATCTTTGAGGATCGATGATATTACGGTCTTGTTGTCCATTGTGTTTCGTTTTAGTTTCTCGGGCGCAATTTAATAAATATATCGTCACCGTGTATTAAAGTTAAGTTTTTTTAAGTGCATCTGACTTTTTTTTACACATATATATTAAATTTGGCGGTTTAGGCTCTTTTTTGTAATTTAGTGGCGTTATCATTATCGTAATAGTTATGTCAAGAAGGATTGTATTTTTGCTATTGATAGCCATTGGCGCGTCGGTCTTGTCGGCGTGCGATGGTGATGTTGGCGGCAGGGTCGACGGAGTTTCGTTGGACGGGTCGTGGCAGTTTATAAAAGCGGATTCATCGTCCACCATAGCAGTGCAAAGGCAGCTGCTCAGTGGCGGCAGCGTGGCTGGTTGCGAGCGCGTCGTATTGCCTCATTCGGGGTGTATGGCGAGCCTGTCGTATGACAGCATTTCGGCTGACGGCGTAGGCGGCAATTGCTATTATTACCGCAAATTCGTAGTGCCGAGCGAAATGTCGGGCAAGAGGTTGAGCCTGTTTTTTGAAGGTGTGGTGCATCATTGCGGAGTATGGATCAACGGTATAAGGTCTATGGTGCATTATGGCAATACGCCTTTTGTAGTGGATTTTGTGCCGATGGCGGGCGAAAACACTGTTGTGGTGAAGCTCGACTCCGACGGTGCCATCTGCAACAATGTTTGGCTCATCGCCAAGGATTCGCTGAGCATCACCAATGAGTACGAGAGGCTGGGACAGTTTGGCGGCGTAGTGGTCAATGCGCATTACGCGGATGGCAACGGCAAGTTTGCAATCAAGGCTATGGTTCGCAATTCGTATTCGGAGGCTCGCAAGGCGCGGCTTTCGTACCATATTCTCGACCACAACGGCAAGGAGATGGCACGCGGCGGTGTCTCGCACGTCATTGGAGCCGGGATGTCGGATGTGTTTGACGATTCGATTGAGGTAGGTGGCATCACCCCCTGGGACATCGAAAATCCGTGGCTTTATACCGTGGTCGCCAATTTGGAGTGCGGCGGTGAAGTAGTTGACACCAAAAAAATCACCTTCGGCTTCCGTGATATTTCCATCTCCGAGGAGGCCTTTAAGCTCAACGGACGCGACCGTCAACTTCACGGCGTAAGGCTCAGGTCGGGCTATCCGCTTGTGGGCGTGGCTGTGGGCGGCAATGCCAATTGGCGCGACGCTTACAAAATCAAGCGTGGCGGATTTGACCTCGTGATACCTTCCGGCTATATGGTGACGGAGGAGTTTCTCTCCGCCTGCGACCATTATGGCATCCTTGTGGCGGAGACCAATGAGGATTCTTACAGCAACACGCGCCGCAATCATCCTTGCATCGTGCCGGCGTCGCTTGGCAATGTCAACCTCTGTGTGTATGGCTGCGATGTCGCGGCTGATATTACCGGCTCGGAACAAGAACTTTTGGCGCAGTCGCAGGGGCTGTCGTCAATGTACAACGACATTGTGCCGCGCTATTGGTCTGGCACGGTCTGCACAATGTTTGACGAGGGGACAAGCAATGGCGTAATGAGTGCCACCCGTATGCCCAAGTTCGCTTATTATTTCAGTCAGTCGCAGCGCGAGATAGACGAGGAGGAACTTCGTGCCTTTGCCGACCCGGTGTGCATCATCGCGTCGTATTGGATACCCGAACAGAGCAAGGGCGTGAGGATTTACAGCAACTGTCATCAGGTGGAATTGTTTGTGGATGGCGTTTCGGTTGGGCGAAGGTCGCCTGAGATGTCGCCGTCGTCGGTCAATTTGCCGCATCCGAGTTTTTATTATGATGTCAATTGTACCAAACCTGGCACCCTCAAAGCGTTTGGCTACGACAAGGACGACGCGCCGATAGCCGAATGTGTGGTTTCAACGCCTGGCGAGCCGGTGCGCCTGAGGCTCGTGCTTGACGAGAGCGGCACACATATCGGTGCCAACGATATTATAATGGTGCATTGTTATGTGCTTGATGGCAACGGCAATACGGTGGTTACGTGTGACGAAGGAGTGGAATTTGATGTTACTGGCACTGCACAGATGCTCTCGCCGTCAATCGTAAAATGCGAGGCTGGCGTGGCTACTGCCATCATCCGCACAGGTATGAGTGCCAACGATTTCGCAATCTCCGCCAAATGCCGTGGAATGTACACCGTGGCAGATAGGTAAACTTCAATTATTGAAAATGGACGACAATTATTATATGAAGGCGGCGTTGCAGGAGGCGCAGAAGGCTTTTGATGAAGACGAGATTCCTGTTGGGGCTGTCGTGGTGGTTGGTGAGAGGATTGTTGCGAGGGCGCACAATATGACTCAGCGGCTCAACGACGTTACCGCTCACGCGGAGATGCAGGCTCTCACTATGGCGAGTGCGCAGGGCGGCAAATATCTGCCCGAGGCAACGCTTTATGTCACCCTCGAACCGTGTGTTATGTGCGCGGGTGCGCTTGCGTGGGCGCAGATTGGGCGCATCGTCTATGGTGCGCACGATGCACAACGTGGCTACGGAATCATCGAAAATTGCATATCTTCACGGTCATTGTCGCTGTTACACCCTAAGACAGTGGTAGTTGGCGGCGTGATGGAGCAGGAGTGCGCGGGATTATTGAAGGAGTTTTTCGGAAAGAAAAGATAACTATTTCCGTTGTCCTTCCGCCCTGGACTTCATCGAGCGGAAACTGGATTCTTCTATCGTCATTATCTGCATCACCTGTTCTTTGGTCTTGCCGATGTGGAGGAGGATAAGAAAAATTTTCTGACGGTCGGTGAGGCTTGTGTAGTCGGTCTCAAAACTGTAAACATACAGGAAATCAAGGCTTTGGTAATAGTCGATGAAATTTTTGTAATCTTCCTTGCTCCAACGCCCGATTTTTTGGTCGTTAAGTATCTGACTATAAAGTTCTTTGCCGCGAACATAGATGTCAGAAAACTTCATTTCCAATGCCTTGACTTTTTGCTGCAAATATTTGATTTCCTCGTTGCTGTGGTCGGTGTTTGTGCGTTGCAACTCGTTGATTTTTTGATTGTAATCGTTGATTGTACGCTGAGTTTCGGAGATTTTGCGCGAACGTTCCGCCAATTTGTATTTCTGAAAAACAACCACCAACACCAAAACAGCCAAAATAACTGCCGAAATCAATATTGTCAGAAAAATTTTCTTCTCGAAAGATGATTTTAGTTTGAGGTTTTCTATTTCAGCTTCAAACTTGGCTTGGACGGGCTTGATGTTGTTGCTCTCCAAATAGTTGATTATCGAATCCTTTGCAGCAATAGTTTTCAAGGCGTGATTGTACGCCGCCTTAAAATCATCTTTTCTGGCGTAAAATTCGTGCAAATAGGTGTTTATTTTCGACTCGTTTTCTACCCAATAATTGCCTTCGCACGATTTTGCAAAGTATTGATTGGCAGTGTTTTCGTCGTTGCGGTGCAGGTATATTTTGCCCAAAACCGAATACGCCTGCCGCAAGGTGTCAAATTCAAAAGATTTAATGATGTATTTTTCCGCCAAGGAATCATCTTCTTCGCAAAATAATTCCGCAAAAGTATAATAAAAAAAGACAGATACGCGGTTTTTGTCGTGTGCGTTTTCAATACATTCCACCGCCTTTCGCGCATAATACTTCGCGCTGTCCAAACTTAACCAGCCAAATTCGTATGCCGCAGTTTTAAAATAGTAATATTCGGCTGTGTCGTAATTTGTAACGGCATATTGTCCCATTTTTTCGGCAATTTCGCCATACACCTCCATATTGTACGAGTTGATGTTGCATTGCGCCAACCGCATTTGTATCGTAAATTTCAGTTCGTTGCAGTTGGTTTTTTCGGCAAGTTTTTCGGCGGTTCGCATTTGCAATATCGCATCGTCCCACGAACCGTAATTATAAATTATGACGCCTTTTATCAGGTGCGCCCACGCTGATTTTTCGTCGTCGCCGTCGTAGAAATGTATGCTTTTTTCGATTCCAAGGCTGTCGCAGTAGTGCCAATCAAATTGGTAATTTGCAAAAGCCCCTTCTATGATACTATACATTGCGCTGTCGGCAGCGGTGAGGCGGGGCGCATTGTCGGCGATTTTTTTTGACGTACTGAATTCGCCCTTTTTGACGAACTCATACGCCGACATTAGGTCTTGGTTTGGCAGCGGTCTTTCGCCACACGCCACCAAAAACATTGTAAATGCTATTAAAAGTTTTAAGAATTTCATTGCTCAAAATTGTTTTCCGTTGCAAAGATACGGCTATTTTTCGGATGTTGCAACATTACAATATCATTTTCGCTGTTGCAATTTCAAACGTTGCATCATTGCAACACGTTAATTATAAGTATGTTATAATTGTAGCAATTGCAACACCTATTGCAACTGAAAATGCTCCGCTATAATTTTGCGTCGTAAAACATCAACAAAAATTACACGCAATGAAAACTTTTTTTATCACAATTTTGTTTGCGGTTTTGACGGGTGCAGCAACTTTTGCACAGACAATTTCCGGCGCGATTGTCGCCGAAAACAATTCACCCGTCGCTTTTGCTAACGTCGTCCTGATGGCAAGCGATTCTTCATTCGTTGACGGCACGATAACGGATGTCGATGGCAAATTCACTATTAATAATAAAAGTGATGCCGCCGCTTTTATAAGTATTTCGTGCCTTGGATATGAGGGCAAAATGCAGAGTGCCAACTCTGATTGCAGCTTTATCGTATTGAAGGCGGCGGATTTGATGCTTGACGAAATCACCGTTTCGGCTGGGTTGCCAAAGACGCGCATCAAGGACGGCGCAATGGTAACGGACGTTCAGAACACGTTGCTCGCCAAAGTGGGCAGCACGGAGCGAATGTTGGACAAGATTCCTGGTGTCATCAAGACCAAGGATGGCTTTGAGGTGTTTGGCAAAGGCAAGTCGGAGATTTATATCAACGGCGTCAAAGTTCGGGACAACAATGAATTGGAATCCATTGCACCCGAAAATATTAAAAACGTGGAAGTTATCACCAATCCGGGCGCGCAATATGATGCCGAAGTAAAGTCCGTCATCAGAATTACGACTTTGAAACCCGTCGGCGAAGGATTTGGTTTTAACTTCAAATCCGAGTATTTTCAAAGTCAAAACGCTGATTTGATTGAGGTATTGAATATGAATTACCGCAAAAACAAACTTGATGTTTTTGCAAATTTGCGTTATTCGCTTTACAATAGTTTTGAAGAACAATGGGGTGAGATTACCAACAATTCCAATTATCATTGGAAAAACACCAACGACGTTGATTACAATTCTAAGTACGATTACATTCCGCTCACCGGCGGCTTCAATTATCAGGTGGATGAGAAAAACTCTTTCGGTGCTAAATACACTGCAACGCTCAGTACCACAGACCATAACAATTTTGTGAACAATCTTTCTGTTTTCAAAGACGATGAGTTCTACGACAATGTGTCGGTAAGTGGCGAATCAGAAAGAGACGGAGGCAAACACCTTTTGAACACATATTACAACGGTGTCGTGAGCGGATTTTCAGTGAGCTTTAACGCCGATTTTATGAGACAAAACACAGAAAAGAGCGACGTAAATTTTGATTTGAGTAATAGTTACGAAAATCGTGAAATCAAATCTAAAAATTCCATAACCAACAGATTTTTTGCGCAAAAACTTGTTTTGGGTCATAACTTGTTCGGCGGCGATTTTTCATTCGGAACGGAAACTTCTTTTACCGACAGAAAGGACGATTATTTGAGTTTTGCGGAAGAATACGTTCCGACGGCGAAATCTCAGGACAAACAGCAAAACATAGCTTGGTTTTTCGAATACGGATATTTAATTGCCGAAAAAGTGCAGTTAAAAGCAGGGTTAAGATACGAACATATTAATTTTGAGTATTTTAACGAAGGCGTAAAAGATGAAAACGCCAGTCGCAAATATGATGAACTTTTCCCGTCGGCTTCGATTGCAACACAATTAGGCGTAGTTCAAACGATGCTTTCTTACAGCGAAAAAATCCGCCGTCCGACGTATTTTGAACTTAGAAATTCAGTCAGTTACACGAGCCGTTATCACAGAGAATATGGCGACCCGAAACTCAAACCCGCAATTATCCGCGACCTTTCGCTTATGACATCGGCGGGTTTTATGCAACTCGGTGTGTCGTATACCAACACTTCAAATTATATCGCGTTGTGGCAGACGGTTGAGCCACAAAATCCTGAGGTTGAGAAAGTTGTGCCGATAAATATAAAAAATCTGCCGACATTGGGTATTCAGTTCGCTGCTGCTCCTGAGTTTGGATTTTACAGCCCGAATTTTGAGGTTATGTTTCAAAAACAATGGCTTGACGGCGTTTCAGAAGGTGTTACGAAATCATTTTCAAAACCGTTTTGCAAGGTAACATTTGAAAACAGTTTTTCGTTTGACAACGGCTGGTATTTTGAGGTGGATTGTTATTACAACGGCAAAGGCAATTACGAATATGTTTATTTAAGCCGAGACTATTTCAATTTTGAGGCGTACATTGAAAAATCGTTTTTGAATGATGCGTTAAGCGTTGAAATCGGCGTTGTGGACATTTTTTACAAAACGCGCAACGATATACGCCTCAGCACTGAAACAGGTTTTTTGGACATTCACAAAAAGAGCGATTCAAGAGAGTTTACTCTGACGGTAAAATACCGCTTCAACCATGCCAAATCCAAGTATAAAGGCGCTGGCGCGGGCAATGAGGAGCGGGCGCGGATGTAACTATTTCCCCACCGGCTCTATCACCATCACGCATCCCGAATTGGGGCGGATAGACATTTTGAGGATGTCGGAGGGGGTGGCGGTGAATGTTTTTTTGCGGATGCTGGCGTTGTTGGTGTCGTCCTCGTAGAGAGTGACAGAGCAGGTTTTTTGTGAGATTTTGGACAGCGGAAATTCGATGTCGGTCTGCAAAAGTCCTGCAATCGCCGCCACGTACCAAGTGTTGCCACTGCGCCGTGCGAGGGCATAATGCCGCCTCGGGTAGCCGTCGATTACCTTGAAGTCGTCCCAGACGGTGGGCACTCTTTTGAAAAGCTCGGTTTCCATTTCGTTGGAGTACCATTCGGGCGAGCCGTACCAGAAAATGTGTTGCAGCGGGCTAAAAAGTATTATTGACAGTGCGAGCTGGTGCGCCTTGGTGGTCTGCAAATCGAGGCGCGAACCTCCGGCGGCGTCGTAACAGATGGTGTAGTCGGCTGCACCGGTCATATACCTGATGAAAGGCAGGAGCGTGGTATGGTTGCCTGTATTGTCGAGGTGTTCGTTGCCGCGCAGGCCTTCGCAGGTGAGTAGGTTGGGGTAGAGCCTTTCCACGCCGGTGGAGCGGTATTCGTCGTGGACGTTGACCACGAGGCCGAGCGTCGCGCATTTGGTGATGATGCGGCTTGCCTGCACATTGTCCATCGGTGTACGGTTTTTGAAAAATCCGAGCTTGACGCCCTTGATGCCGAGTTTGCTGTATATTGTTAATACACTGTCTGCCGGAAATTCGTTCAACGCCGTCTTATTGACGTAAACCAAAATGCCTATGCCTTTTTGCTTGGCGTATTTGATGACTTCGGGGAGGTCGAGCGTACTGACTGTTTTTGTGGGGTCGGAGGCGGGGTCAAATTCGTTGTCGTAGCCCAAGCCGTACCAGCCGTTGTCCAAAAGGACGTATTGAAACTTCATCTTGGCGGCGAAGTCTATCGAGATTTTCACCCTGTCGGTGGCGAAGTCAGCATCTTTGTTGCCGACGTGGCGGTATGCCTTGCCGGGCTTCACCCAGTTATAATTGCTGGTTGGCTTGAAGTTGAGCGAGTAGAGCAGGTATTTGCCTTCGATGTAGTCGTTGATATTGTCGGCTAAAACAACGTAGTGCCACGGCGTGTAGTAGTTGGCGATTTGGTATAGTCCCGTTTGCGCAATCGTGGTGCTGAAATTGTCCATAGTTATCTTTGCGCGGGTGAAAAATTCGTAGTTGGCGGCTTCGTTGGTGAGCGCGAAGAGCGTGTCGGAGGTCGCAATTGTCAGGGTGGGGGCGAGTGCTGATGCCCTGTCCTTGCCCATTAGGGAGTTGTAGCCGTTTTCCGATTTGGTGTCGAATAGGTGGTAGATGTTTCTATTGGTCCAGTGGTATGTGGTGTGGTAGTCGTCCACGGTGAGTTTTTGTGGGTTGATGATTTCGACGCCAGAGGCAAAGCCGTGGTTGTACGCCCTGATTTTCAGTGTGTTGACCAATTGTCCGTCTTTGAAAGTGATTGCGAGTTCGTTGTAATGGTCTATCTGCACTTTCCTCTCGCCGAAGTTGGTGCGCAGGGTGTCGCGTTTGGCGGTCTGCCTTATGTTGGAGAGGTATATGGGCTTGATGGCGTTTTGGTATGTCTTGCCGTAGGAGATGAAAGTCTGTGCGGTGTCGATGTATGTCTTTTGAGAGCGCGATACTGAGAAGGCAAGTGTGGTGTCGTTGATTTTGTAGATGATGATTGATGTCTTGCCGTCGGGCGATTTGACTGATGCGATGCCTTTGGTCGGCTGTGCGTGTATTGTGCCAATGGCGGCGATAAGTATCAGAATTATTGAAAGTATGCGTGTCATATAGTCGTTGTAATAAAAAAGGCTGTCCGATTTTTTGTGGAAATTGAACAGCCTTTTCGATGAGAAAGAATAAATCTATAATTAATCTACTTGGTATTTCGAAATAAGAATCTGGAATTCGTTGTTGGCGTTGCGCACTGCGTCGAGGATTTCTGGCGGTACGCCGTCCACCTGCGAGAGTTTTGCTTCTGCCTCCTCCATCAGGCTGCTTTGCCTTGAGAGGTTTCTTACAAACTCTGCCATTATCTTCACCCTTGTGCGCTCGAGATTCTTGTCGGCGTCTTCGAGAGCCTTTGCCTGGAGTTTTTCCTTCTCCTGGAGGGTGTGGTTTTGTTCGAGGATTTCCGCCTGCTGGATTTCGAGTTCGCGGTGCAGTTTGTTGAGTTCTGCCACCTTTGCTTGGAGTTCTTTCTCCTGCTCCTTGGATTTTTCTACGGCGGCGGTCAGAATTTCCTCGTTGTTTTTGAGTTTTGTATTGATTTCGTTGAGCTCTGCCTGCTGCTTCGCCATTGATTCCTGCGTCTTTTGGAGTTCGTCGAGGTTTTGACGAAGTTTTTCCTCCTGAGCCGCCATCTTGTCGGTCTGCACTTGGAGTTCTATCTCCTGTTTCTTGTTGGTGGTGATGTCGGTCGCCATGTTGAGGATTTTGTACGGGAATCCGTCAGAATCAAGTATAGGCGTGAATACTTGTTGCAGCCAGTGTTCCTCGCCCGACACGAGGTACTTGTCGGTGCGCTTGATTACCTCGCCGTCCTTGATGCGGTTCCAGAAGTCAGAATCCTGCAAAGAGTAGCTGTCGTTGGTGTCGCGGAATTCGTCTTGGTTGCGTCCGATGATTTGTTCGCGCTGCACGTTGAGAGCGCGGCAGAATGATTCGTTGACGCTCGTGATGTGGCCTTGCAGGTCGTATTCGATTACAAGCGAAGAGCTGTGGACGGCGTTGAGGATCGACTGCATCTCTGCCTCTTTCCTTGCCGACTCTTCCTGTGTTGCCTGGAGTTCTTCGAGGTTTTGGCGCATTTCTTCTTCCTGCGATGCCATTTCCTCCGCCTGCTGCTGCGACTGTGTGAGTAGCTCGGCGGTGCGCTGGTTGATTTTTGCGATGGAGAGCGTGGACGCGATGGATTCCGAAACCTTTTCCACAAAGTCGATTTCGTGGCGTTCCATCTTCTTGAAGGATGCGATTTCCATTACGCCGAATATCTGTTCTTCCACTTTGAGCGGCATAATCAGGAGGCTGCTCGGATTGGATGCGCCGAGGCCTGATGTGATGGTCAGGTAGTCGTCGGGCAGGTCGGTGAGATAGACGTATGATTTTTCTATCGCACACGTACCTATGAGACCTTCGCCGAGGTAAATCTTCTTTTTCTTCTTGCGCTCCTGGTTGTATGCGTAGGACGAAACGAGTTCGAGGTGTATGTCTTCCTTGTCGGTGTCGTTGTAGAGGAAAAGACCGCCCTGGTTGGCACCGAGGAAGTGGATGAGGTTTTTGAGGACGTTGTTTGACAAGTCCTTGATGTTGCTTGTGCTCTGACGGAGGATTTCACTGAACTGCGTGAGACCTTCGTTTGCCCACTTGCGGAGTTCGTCTTCGTGCTGGCGTTTTTCGTCTTCGTGCTGCGATTTGTAGAGGTTGCTGCGCATCTCGAGGAGCGAATTGCCGAGGATGTCGCTTTCGGAGAGCGGCTTGAAGTCGGTGTCGAGGTTTCCTGCGCCGATTGCCGTTGCAAATTCAGTGGTCTGTTTCAAGCCCCGGGCGAAGGTATTGAGGTCTGTCGCCATTTCGGCGAGTTCGTCGTTGTTGTTGATGACGATTTCCTTGTCGGGCAGGATACCTTTGCTGAGCTGCGATACGTATCCGCTGAGCTTGTTGATGGCGTTGGTTATGAATTTGGAAATCCTTATGTGAGTGATCAATACGGTGAGCAGCATCAGCACGATGATGGCGATGTAGAGGTTGCGCATACTCTTGGACGTGCTTTGGTGCTTTTCTTCCACGTACTTGATGATGTCGTTGATGCTTTCGAGTTTAGACCTTTCTATCTGGATGTCGAAGAGGAGGCCTTCCTCACGGTTGAAGCCGATTTCCTTGTCGATGTTGGAGAGAGCGTTGAAATAACGCTTCATATCGTTGACCGGTTTGAGCTTGTCGGCGTTTCTGAGGAGCTTGGACGCCTTGTTGGTATTGACGGCGCGAGCCACGGAGTCGGTGTGCGTGGTGTCGTTGCGCACGATTGTGGAGAGGTCGATGTCGTCGGTTGCGCCCGGGACGTTGCCGAGGTATTGGGTGTACAGCTCGATAAAATCGTTGTAGTAAGTATTGTCTTTGCGGTTGATGTACTGCACCTCCATCTCTTTGAGCGAGGTGAGGACGTTGGCAGGCAGCGATTCCTGGTTGACGGCGTTGGCGTAGCTGCGCTCAATTTCGCCGATGATGCCTGTCTGGAACGAGCCGCGCTGGTAGATTTTTGTGGCGGTGAGTTTGAGGAGGTCGCCATAGCTTGCGGCGTTTTCTTTGAGCATATAGATTTTGTCGCCGAGTTCGAGGTCTGTGGTCATCGGCAGGTTGAGGAGCTCGTCGAGATTTTTGTTGAGTTCCTTGCTTTCGAGTTCAAAATCCCTCAGATACAAGTTTTGGTTGGTCTTGAAGAACACATTGTCGTTGGGATAATACAACAGGAACGACTGCTCGTTCTCTTTGAGGCGGAGATACGAGAGCTTGATGTTGATTACCTTTTCGGTGTATTGGTCGTAGTCGCTGTTTTTGAACAACAATACGCCAAACGTGATTCCCACCACGGCGAAGGGAATTATAGAACACAGCAGAATAAGGTTCAGCTTGGTTTTTATGCCTAAATTGAGCTTTTTCATAAGCCTGTATGTTGATTTTTGTACGTGCGTTATAACGTGTTTTTTCAAATCAGAAAATTACATCTTTTTTTTTATATGTGCAAGTGTTTGCAGTCTTTTTTTCTAAAAAAAATATTTAAGTGCAATCCTCTGACATTCAGACATTTGCCGTTGGCGTTGACATTGAGCCGTCGTTAGCTTGGATTTTTTTTGTATCTTTGCGCTCGGCTTGTGGCGTCTGCCGACGGTGTCTGCATTATCAAAATGCAAATTTAATACCGAAAGCCGAAATAACAAAATTTTAATTGACCTTATGGAAAATAATTTGTATCCTATTAAGTTTTTGCCCATCGTAAAGCCTAAGATTTGGGGCGGCGAGAGTTGGCAGATTTCTGGCGTGGAGGGCGATGTGTCGGTGGTTGGCAATGGTTTTCTTGCCGGCAACACCCTCGACGAGCTTCTCGAAGTCTATATGGGCGACCTTGTCGGCGATGCCGTGTATGAGAAGTTTGGCAACGAATTTCCGTTGCTGATTAAGTTTATTGACGCCCGCGACCGTCTTTCTGTGCAGGTGCATCCTGGCGACGAGTTGGCGGCGGAACGCCACAATTCGTTTGGCAAGACGGAGATGTGGTATGTGCTCGATTGTGAGGATGGCGCGGAGCTCATCAATGGTTTCAATCGTGAGATGAGCAAGGATGAATACCTCGACGCCCTCAATAATGGCCGTCTCTTGGATATCCTCAACAAGGTGAAGGTGAAGCGCGGCGATGTGTTCTTCATCCCGGCAGGACGTGTGCACGGTATTGGTGGCGGCAATCATATCGCTGAGATTCAGCAGACTTCGGACGTTACGTACCGCATCTACGACTACGACCGCCGCGATAGCAATGGCAATTCTCGCGAGCTTCATACAGAGCTTGCCGTGGATGCCATCGATTACAAATTGTATGACAACTACCGCACCGATTATGTGGCGGAGGTCAATGCCACCGTCAATGTGGTTGACTGCAAGTATTTCACCACCAATGTCTTCGAGTGCGACGCGCCTGTGGAGAAGGATTTTCCGGAGATTGACTCTTTTATTATATATATGTGTACCGCCGGCGGCTGCCGCATTGAGTGCGAGGGCTGTGAGGAATCCGTGGAAATCAAGCGTGGCGAGACGGTGCTTATTCCCGCCGCCATCAAGAATATCTGTTTCTACCCCGACGGCAAGACCACGCTTCTCGAAGTGTACATCAAGCAGCCGCCTACGGCAGCTGATGAGGAGTAGAAACGTCAATTACCGTCAATTTAAACGTCAATTGTCGTCAATTTTAAAAGTAATTGTCGATTTTTGGGGGAAATTGACGGTAATTCTCGAAAAATTTTCGGTAATTGACGTTAAAAAAAAATCCGTCGCCGTGGGCGGCAAAATTATCGTTAAGGTATTATGATAAAGACTTTTACGCAAGAATATAGTGTCCGTCACAATGAAACCGACCTCACCGGGCGGATGACGGTGCCGGCTCTTGGCGACTGTATGCTCGACATTGCCGGTCTGCACGCCAATGAGATTGCCTGGGGCATCGACAAGTTGCAACGCGGCGGGCTTACCTGGGTGGTGGCTGGGATGAAGTTCATTATCCACCGTATGCCCAAGATTGACAGCCGTTTCAAGATTGACACACACGT
>JAFXMJ010000111.1 GCA_017530465.1 Bacteroidales bacterium | reverse complement strand
GACGATGCGTTTTTTAGACTCCAATTTGGCGGCAATTGCGGTAAGTTTTTGGTCGGAAACGGCTGACTCCTCCACATGTTTTGCGAGGACGTCTTGCGCTGCGGAGATGTCATTATCGGTAATTACTTCCTGATTTTCAATATTTTTGGAGAGTGCGTTAAGTTCAGCCTTCACTGCCGAAAATTTTTCAAAAACACGCTTGGAAATTTTTTCGTAAATGTCGGTGTTGGTCAACATCTGCAAAATCGCCGACTTGTCGTCGCGGGTGGCAAAGAGGAATTTTGAAAACTGATTTTGCGCCAACATTACCGACCTGATAAACCGATTGAAATCGTACCCCGTCAACCGCTGAATCATCTCCGCAAATTCGGTTTTCTTTTCCGTAACTACCTCAATGCCACCGTTTTTTGTCTTTTGACTGAGGGTGCGGCGGATGTCGCGAAGTTTGCCGTCCTTCTTGCGGGAAGCGTACCACTCGGCAATGTAAACGCCGCCGTCGTCCGCCAAAAATTCAACCTTCGCTATCGCCTCCGACGTGCCTTTGCGCATAATGTTGCGGGCGTCGGCGGTCTTGATGTCGTCCTCGCTGTCAAAATCGTCCGACTGCAAGTCCTTGAACCTCGGCGTGTCGCCATAAAAAGCAAGGCAAATGGCGTCGGTGATGGTCGATTTGCCCGCGCCGGTGTCGCCGTAGATCAAAAACAACGGCGAATCCGCAAGCGGCGGCACGGTGAAATCTATCTCCGCCTCCGGCAACGATGCAAGGTTTTTTATATTGATTTTCAGTATTTTCATTGTACTAAAACGAGTTATTTTACGAAAAATTGACGGTAATTTTTGGGTAATTGACGGTAATTTTTGTTAAGAAAAGCCATCGTAGATGGCAATTTACGTTTCAGTGATTTCGTCAATTATTGAGCGTAACATATCTGCGTGGCGGTCAGAGAGTTGCGTGTGTGTTCGGGCTTGGTAAATGTCAGAAATTACAGTCATTGGATCCATTGTTTGCAATTGCTCCACCGACATCGGGGCATCGTCGCCAAAAATGCTTCCGCCCGAAATCCCAACGAGTTGGAATCCACAGAATTTAGCCTTTTTGTCTTTCAACAACTCGTTGATAATCCGCGCTTTAACTTCGGGGCTTCTCAATTCGGGGCTTAATGCAACCTCAATGAACATTTCCTCGTCGTCGGGCAATTGCTGCAAGGCGTTGGCAACGGTCTCAAAATCGGATAATTTGTCAGGAACGCGGAGCAACTTGACCACGTGCGGCAATTCAACGGTGTGAATTTCAGAGAGTTGTCGTCCGTCAAAATCCACAATGCTCAACGAGTGCGGATAATCTTTTTCGGAAAACGACATTGGAATCGGCGCACCCGAATACCAAATATTTTCGCGACCGCCCGCCCGCTGCCGACGGTGAATATGTCCGAGAGCGATGTATGAAAAATCTTCGGGAAAATCCTGAGGGTCAATGTTTTCGAGTCCGCCAACAGAGTCGTCGCGGGTGGCTACAATTACGTTGTCAACACCTTTATTGTATGTTGCGCCGATTGTGGTAAGATGTCCGACGCCAATTATCGGAATGTCACGCTCGCCGCGCACCTTGACCGCCGCATCGAGCATCCGCCTATAAAACTCTGAAACAGAAGGTTTTTCGCCGCCCATCGACATCACATCGCCGCGCCTGAGATATGGCACAGCGCACACTATCGCGCCGCCGAAATCTATCACCATTTTGTCAAAGCAAATCCCCTCGTCGTCCCGTGCCACGCTGCCCACAACCTCGGCATTGAAGTAATGCAAAATTTCCTTCGGCGCATTGAGATACGACTGCGAATCGTGGTTGCCCGAAGTTATCACGATTTTGAGCGTCGGAAACTTCGTGTGCAGCGTCTCAATGAGATTGTAATACATATTTGCGCTGACATTCGACGGCGTCGCACTGTCAAACACATCCCCCGCAACTATCATCAAGTCAGGAGATTGTACTTCTATCGTTTTGATTAATCTCTGAAAAAAAACTTCCCACTCGCCAGTGCGGTCATAACCTGCGAGGGACTTTCCGATGTGCCAATCGGCGGTATGAAGAAGGCGGAACATAGGAAAAATTGAGTTAAAAATTATTATATCTCCTCCAACATCTGTCCCGGATTTTCTGCCGCCTTGACATTCGAGAACGCCTTGACGATGATTCCGTTTTCGTCAATCAGGTATGTGGTGCGCACTACGCCGAAAGATTTTTTGCCGTAGAGGGTTTTCTCTTTCCAAACGTCGTATGCTTGGATCGCGGTCTTTTCGGTGTCGGCGAGGAGGGTGAACGCGAGGTTGAATTTCTCTTGGAATTTTTTGTGCGAGGCAACGCTGTCTTTGCTGATGCCGATGACTTCCGCGCCTTTTTCACGGAAATGCGGGAAAAGTTCCGAAAAAGCGCAAGCCTGTTTGGTGCAGCCCGAAGTGTTGTCCTTTGGGTAGAAATAAAGCACAACTTTTTTGCCGCGAAACTCTTCGAGGCTGCGGATGTTGCCGTCTTGGTCGGGCAGCGAAAACGACGGCGCGGGGGTGTTGGGTTGTAGCATAATGAGTGATTTTTTTGATTAGTAACCGAAAAACGGACATTCCCACAGTGAACACTTCGGGAACGTCCGTTTTTTCATTTTGCAAAAATTGCGAGCGGATGCACGGCAATTACTTTGCGGCTACCTTGTCAGCCTCGATGGATGCCTTGCGGAACTGCTTGGTGAGTTTCTCAATTTCGAGGGAAACCTTACGTGCACGAGCGCCGGCAGCCTTGTTGCCGTTTACGCGAGCTTCTGCATCCTTTGCGAATGCGTCGAACTGAGCCTTGATATCAGCTACAACTTTCTTCAATTCTTCCATTTTTTTGATGTTATTTAAAGTTCATAATATTGAGATTGCGCTGCAAATATACACAATTAAGTTGATAACCAAAACTTTTAGCAACTTTTTTGCAGAAAAAATGCAGAAAAAATCACATTTCAGCCCTTACATCGACGATTTCGCCAGATTTTGCCATCGGAACGAGGTTGCCATCCACCTTTTTGCCGTTGACGTAGAGAGCCTTGATGCCCTTCTGCGCACCGTTGGGGTTTAGGATTTCGATGTTGTAGGTAGCGCCACGGAACTTGCGAGTTACCTTGTAACTCTTAGCCGAAGCAGGTACGCACGGGTCGATGACGATGCCCTTGTAGTCGGGCTTGACGCCGAGGATAAACTGCGTAATCGTGTACCAGTTCCAAGCCGCCGTGCCGGTGAGCCATGAATTTTTGCCCTCGCCGGGTTTTGCGGCGTCCTTGCCCGCCACCATCTGCGAATAAACGTAAGGCTCCACCTTGTGCAACTGTTGATCCTTGATGTAAGCCGGGCAAATCTTGGTGTAATGCTCCCAAGCGTCGTTGCCGCGTCCAGCAACAGTCTCGCCGATGATTACCCACGGATTGTTGTGGCAGAAGATGCCTGCATTCTCCTTGTAACCAGCAGGATACGAGGAAATTTCGCCCATCTCGACGTGGTAAGTGGTGTAGGCGGGATTGTTGAGCACCATACCGTGTTCGCAGTCGAGGTACTTCTTGCAGGAATCGAGAGCCTTGTCAACCATACCGTCTTCGAGGCCGATGCCAGCCATTGTGCAGAATCCTTGGCTTTCGATGAAAATCTTGCCTTCTTCGTTTTCCTTGCTGCCAATCTTGTTGCCGTAGAAATCGTAAGCGCGGAGATACCACTCGCCGTCCCAACCGTGCTTCTTGACAGCGTCCACCATCGAATCGATGCACTTTTGTGCGCGGGCGGCTTCGTCGGCCTTGCCAAGTTGCTCGCAGAGAGCCACATAGTCTTTGCCAACCAAAACAAACAGACCGGCAATCATAAGCGACTCCGCCTTGCTGCCTTCGGTCTTGTTTTCGGTGGTCTGGAACGATTCGTTGGGATCCCAAGAGAAGCAGTTGAGGTTCAGGCAGTCGTTCCAATCGGCGCGGCCAATGAGCGGAAGCATGTGCGGACCGAGGTTTTCAACAACGTGGTTGAACGAAATCTTCAAATGCTCAAAGAGCGACACCTCGGAGCCGGGCTTATTGTCCCACGGCACTTGCTCGTCGAGGATGGAGAAGTCGCCGGTCTCCTTGATGTAGGCAACAGTGCCGAAGATGAGCCACATCGGGTCGTCGTTGAAACCGCCGCCGATGTCGTTGTTGCCGCGCTTGGTGAGGGGCTGGTATTGATGATAACATCCGCCGTCCGGGAACTGCGTGGAGGCGATGTCGATAATCCTCTGACGCGCACGGCTCGGCACTTGATGCACAAAGCCGACGAGGTCTTGGTTGCTGTCCCTGAAACCCATTCCCCTGCCGATGCCGCTCTCGAAGAACGACGCCGAACGCGAGAAATTGAAGGTAATCATACATTGATACTGATTCCAAATGTTGACCATACGATTGAGCCTCTCGTCAGACGACTGCACATTGTACTTGTCGAGAAGTTCGTCCCAAGATGCGCGGAGTTCTGCAAAAGCCTTGTCAACAGCCTCCACGGTAGCGAATTTCTTGATTGTCTCCTGAGCCTTCACCTTATTAATAAGTGTGCGGTCGGAAGCCTGCGACGTGATGAGCGCGCCAGACTTTTTGCGGGCGAGTTCCTTGTCGTCGAACTTTTGGTCCTGTTCGTTCTCCACATAACCAAGCAGGAACACAAAATCCTTGCTCTCGCCGGGCTGCAACTCTACTTCGATGTAATGCGACGCAATCGGGCTCCATCCGTGAGCGACGCTGTTAGAAGGTTTGCCAGCCATAACGCACTGAGGAGCATCAAAACCATTGTAAAGGCCGATGAAGCTCTCCCTGTCGGTGTCGAACCCCTGCACGGGGACGTTGACAGAATAGTAGGCGAAATGGTTGCGACGTTCCTTGTATTCGGTCTTGTGGTAGATGACCGAACCATCAATCTCGACCTCGCCGGTGGAAAAGTTGCGTTGGAAGTTTTCCATATCGGTGGCGGCGTTCCACAAGCACCATTCGGCGAAGGAGAAGAGTTTTATCTTCTTGGCGGCGGAGGTGGTGTTACGGAGGGTAACTTTCTGAACCTCAGCCCACGTCTTCAACGGCACGAAGAACAGCACCTCAGCCTCGACGCCATTTTTTGCGCCCTTGATTTTGGTGTAGTTCATACCGTGGCGGCACTCGTAGAAGTCGAGCGGAGTCTTGCAAGGCTTCCAACCCGGGTTCCAAACCGTGCCATTGTCGTTGATGTAGAAATAACGTCCGCCATTGTCCATAGGCACGCCGTTGTAGCGGTAACGGGTGATGCGGCGAAACTTGGCGTCCTTGTAGAACGAGTAACCGCCTGCTGTATTGGAAATTAGCGAAAAGAAATCCTCGTTGCCAAGGTAGTTGATCCAAGGCCACGGGGTTGCAGGGTTTGTAATCACATACTCCCTGTTTTGGTCGTCAAAATGTCCGAAATCCATAATCTGTTTTTTAATGACATAAATCTATGATTTTGTTTTCGGGTCAAAGATAATAATTATTTTTATTGAAATGTTTTTTTGTTGAAAAAAAAGATATATATTTGCAAAAAGAAACAAAAGCGACGATGACGGAAGCAAACGAAATAGTTTTATATCAGCCTGACGAAACAATAAAACTCGAAGTACGCTTCGAGGATGAATCTGTTTGGCTAAACGCCGCACAGATGGCAGCCCTTTTTGACAGGGATGAGAAAACAATAAGAAAGCACATCAACAATGCTGTCAAGGAAGAATTGTCGGATTCAGTGGTTGTCGCAAAATTTGCGACAACCACTCAGCACGGTGCGATAAAGGACAAAATTCAAATCCACGATGTCAGTTTTTACAACCTTGACGTAATAATTTCAGTCGGTTACAGAGTGAAATCCAAACGCGGCGTTGAATTTCGCAGATGGGCAAACCGTATTTTGAAAGAGTACCTTTTGAAAGGATATTCCATAAATCAACGTCTTGAACGCTTGGAAAAACGTGTTTCCCAAACCGAAAACAAAATCGACTTTTTCGTCAAAACGTCACTGCCACCAGTAGAAGGAATTTTCTACGACGGTCAAATTTTTGACGCATACAAATTTGTCAACGACTTGATACGCAGTGCAACACTACGCATTATTTTGATTGACAACTACATAGACGATTCTGCATTGCAAATGTTGGACAAACGACAAAACAACGTATCTGCCGTTATCTACACTAAGGTAATAACGCCAACTCTGCGACTTGACTTGCAGAGGCACAACGCGCAATACCAACCAATTGTTGTTCAAGAGTTTATACACTCGCACGACAGGTTTATGTGCATTGACGATGTGGTCTATCACATAGGCGCATCGCTAAAAGATCTCGGCAAAAAATGGTTTGCATTCAGCAAAATGTCGATTACTACCGACGAATTGCTAAACAGAATACATTAGTACAAACTTAAAAACTATTATACAAAAAAAACAGAAAACATAAAGTAAACTTACATATTAACATTTGAGCTTTGCGCTCTTATTTCCGAACCGAGGATCTGCAAAATTTTTAGTACACGGAAATAAGCATTGCGAAATGCTCACGCTGTATAGCGTGGGTCGTTTCGTGCTTATCTGTGTACACGGCATTGCAGAGCCTTCGGTTGAAGATAAGCATTAAAAAATAGAAACGGCTTCACGCTTTTTTTTGCTTATCAATACTATAAGGTGTGCGGCTCTACAAACACACGACGATATGGACGAAAATTTTCATCTTGGACACATGATACAGGCGGAACTCGAACGCCAAGACCGCACAGTAACTTGGCTTGCCAGACGCATCAAATGCGACCGCACCACTTGCTACGACATCTTTGAACGAAAGTTTGTAAACCTTGAACGCCTGGCACAAATCTCAATAGCACTACACCACAATTTTTTTCGCGACCTTGCCCAATACGTGGATACAGAGATAGTGGACTCTGCCGAATGTGGAAAAAACGCAACAGAAATATAGTGTAAAATTCAACATAAGTGTAGGATAAAACCCACGGAAATCTTTTGGTAATCAAAGAGTTAGGTATTAAATTTGCAGCCGATAGATAAACAATTATTCTAACTCTAATAAGACGATTATGAAAAGAAAAAAAAATCTCTTCAAAGCATTGATGGCATTGTTGGTCATTATGCTTGGCGTCAATTTCAATGCAGATGCGCAGCTTGGCGGACTTGTTAACAAAGCAAAGCAGGCTGGCAAAAATGCTGCAAAGGAGACAAAGAAGCAAAATTCGCCTGACGCTCTCCAAGATGCCGCAAAAGGAGCGAGCGAAGATGCCATCAAAAAGCAATGGTGGGATGAAACCGCCAAACTGTTTGAGGAAGCGGATTCCACATCCTCAATCTTAGACCGCTGCAGAGCATTCTACTACGCCAAAAAAAAGTATAAAGAGGCCACCAACAACGGAGCCAACGACCTTGATTTCCTCCTTGTTTACACCGAACGTGTAGTAATCAGTTACATACTCGTAAAGGACTTGAACAGGGACGAGTTTCTAAACAGTCAAAAAGGATTGTCGTGGGATAGCCCATACGACAAGTTGACAAGAACAGCGTGCGACGATGTTAACTATGAAATTTTCAGTGGCGGAAGTTTCCCAGTAGAGGTTATCAACCTCGCCAACGGTCAGGAAAACACCCTGAACCAGCCGTTCCAAGACATTTCTCTCTACATCAAAGAGACGCTCGACAATGCCGACAAATGCAAGACTAATGAGGCAAAACTTGTATGTCTCTACAGCGCCATCGTCAACCGTGAAAAATACACCGTGGAATTTCCCAACACCTACCCCACGGACGAAAATATGTACACCGAGCGCATCAAGAGAGGCGTAGCCGCATTGCCCGCCGACCTGCTCGCCGAAAACCCAATGCCCGAAGTGCTTTCCGCCGCCGAACTCATCGACAAGCGCATAGAAAAGCAACTCATAGATTTCGATGGTCCGGTTACGACACCTAACAGCCGTGACAACGCACTCGAACAAGCGATTAAAGTAGGCGTAGAGAGCCGTAACCCCGGTGCCAAGGTAAAACTGGTGTCGTTTGCATCCGACGCCACAGCAAGTTGGAACGTTGAGGTAAACATCTTTGGCATACCCGTCCGCCGTTCCAAAACGGGGAACATAGTCGTTGAATACCCCGGCAAAGCTGGATTGGACCTGATTACGTCCCTGACTGTATATCAGCAATATACCGATGGACAGTACGGAAAATCAGACCCGAACCCGGCTATAAAACAGGTGCGCGTGGACAAGGATATGATTTTTGTCAAAGGACTCTTATGGCTTCGCTGCAAAATGTAATTTTCCCAAATTATTCACTAAATAATTATTCAAAAAATGAAAAAGAACAGAATCATCTTCAAGGCATTGATTGCTCTGTTTGTAATCGTGCTTGGTGTCAACTACAATGCCGAAGCGCAGTCGGTCTCCGTCAACCTTGGCGGTTTGTTGGGCGGCGGCGTCGGCGCGTCAAAAAAAATCAGCAAGAAATCGTACACCACCTCGCAGCTGGAGGACGCGGTAGAATGGATCGATGAGGAGTCCGTCAAAGCAATCCAGAAGTACGAGGAGTCGCTGCCCTGCTTTGGATTCAAGAAGGAGCATCCCGAGTTCAAGAACGCCAAGATTGGTGGCATCGGTCTTATGAACGACCATTGGAACTCCAAAATCAGCGACGGCTACTGCATCAGGTATTGGATCGTTTACGAACTCACCGACGGCCGCAACATCATGACAAGCAGCCGCGCTTTCAGGAGGTGGTCTACCGGCGATGTAACTCAGCGCGACGACAAGAATTTCGAAGGTACCTCGTCCCTTGGCTGGACGTTCCACGAAGTCACCGACTGGGTGCGCAAGAACTAATCTTCTCTAATTACTCAGAACTCAAATCAATAAAAAACAGCCGCGATATAATAATGTCGTGGCTGTTTTTTTATAAAATCCAACCCTATCGCATCATCTTCCCTACCATCAATTCCACCGTAAACATATTGGCACTCTCCGCCGGACTGATACATTGATGCGAATATTGAACCGAAATCCTCTTCAACCTGACATCCACTCCAAACGAAAATCCTGGGAAAACCGAACCATCAGTTACATACAAATCGTTGTGCGCCATCACATTAAAGCCGCCTTTCAACGACACCACGCCCTGCGGAAACAATTCCGCCGAAAATATCAAATGATTGGCAAACGAGCGTCCAAAATCATCTGCAAGTTTGGGCTTTTGAAGGTCGCGGACGGTGAGCGAAAACCTCAGCGGCGCGTGCAACAGTTGTTTTGAGATGCCAAGGCGGATGTCGAGAGGCAATTTTTCACGGGTGTTGTCGCTGTAAGTGGTAAGTTGGCAACCGAGATTGAGAACCGCCAAGCCAATTGTAATTTTCTGTTTTTCAAAATAATAGCGCAATCCAAAATCAAACGCAATGCCCGTGGAGTGGTATGTTTCCATCTTGGAAATTATAGTCTTCATTGATACGCCAGCTGTCAATGGCAGACTATCCATAATATGCCGCGCCGCCGACGCAATCAGCAGATAATCGCGACAATTAAAAGTGCCAAGATTGTTAGCGGCCTCATCCGTCAGCGTAAAATCGCCATAATTGACCAACTCCGCACCACCCGAAATCATCGTTTTGCCCGCCCTGCCGCCAAACAACGCCGACCCGTAGCCAATGTCAGCCACGTAAGAAACCATATTGAGAGCCGCCGCAAGATGGTCGGTAGTGTCGATGAGCGCGGGATTGGAAGTCAGGGAATTGACACCCGCAACATCCACCGACGGACACGCGCCGCCCATAGAGGCGTAGTTGCACGACGTACTAAGCCCCAAAAACGGGTAAACGCTCTCGCCACCTATCTGCCCAAACGCATAACAAACGCCGCACAAAATATTGATTGCAAATATGACAATAAATCTCATCGAAAAAAACGTTTTAATTGTAGTTCAAAAAAAGCCCGTTATACTTTTTTAATGTTTCATGCGCAAAAGTATTGTTTTTTTTGATTACATTTGCAACCAAAAACACAAAAATATGAAAGTCTCCACTATAATTGCACTGACAATTGCGGCAGCAATAGTCATGGGATGCCGAAACAGCGGCAACAACAAACAGGACAGCGCAAACGAGCCTACCGTAATCTCTTACGACGACTCCACCGACGCCGCACAAAACAACGTCATTGAGGACGAGATAATAGCATGCGAGGCAGACGACCTTGCAAAATTCCTCGCCGGCAAGTCGGACGCCAAGTACGCCGATTTGCAGAAGTCGGATTTTTACAAAAACTACTCATCCTCCGCACAACAGACTTGGGACGACCTGCGCAAACGCACCCTCAACCCCATTACAGAATGGTGCAAGGTCAATATTCCGAAGTTCCACAACGACACGGCGACCCTGATTTACCCGTTTGGCGGTCCCGACATCCTTTTTGCGATGACATTCTTCCCCAACAAGAAAGACTATGTGCTGATGGGACTCGAAAACCCGGGCGGACTCTGCAAGCCCGACCAGCTCACCGAAGACGAAATCCACCAATACCTCGATTCTCTGACAGTTTCGATGAGGTATCTCAACAAATTTGGATTCTTCATTGCTGCTGACATGGCAAAGAATTTCCGCAACAAGGATATGGACGGCACACTCCACGTCGTGCTCTACACCCTCGCAATGAACGGCTGCACAATCACCTCGCACAGAAATATTTACATCGACGACCGTGGCGAAGTACTTGACAGCGACGGCACTCCCAAGACGCATCCATTCGGCTGGGAACTCACATTCCGCAAGCCCGGCGATGCGCGCACACGCTCAGTCAAATACATCAAGATGGATCTCAGCGACGTGATGATGAAAGGCAAGATGGAGTTCCCATTCTTCCTCAATTCGGTAAAAAACAAGACCTGCTACCTCAAATCGGCGTCGTACCTGATGCAGAGCGAAGAGTTTAAAGTCGTGCGCAAGCTGTTCCTCGAACAGTTTGACGAAATCCTGCAGGACGAATCTGGCTTTGCATACGGCAGGCTCATCAAGGATTATGACGTCAACCTCTTCGGCACATACACAAGGCCGCTCAAGGTGTTCAAGATTTTCAAGCAGGAAGACCTCAAGGAAGCTCTCGAAGGCAGCACTCCCCTGCCCTTCAAGATTGGCTATGCATCACAGCTCAATGAATCAGTATTGATGTCCTGTACACGCAAATCACCCAACGCGCCCAAGCAAAACACCACCACGACCAACCGCACAAGCAACGCCAATTCCCAGCAAGGCATCGTTTACAAGGTGCAATTCCTCGTCACCTGGAAAAAAATCCCCTTCTCTGCACCGGAGTTCAGCGGCATCGACGACGTGGATGTATACGTAGACAACAACAACTACAAATACACTGCGGGATGTTTCAAGACCGAAGCCGAATGTCAGGCAACACTCGCAAAAGTGCGCGCCAAGGGCTACAACGACGCCTTCATTGTGAAATTCAACAACGGCAAACGCGAAAAATAAACCTAACGGAACACATTAGAAATGAAAAAACGCATATTGTTCATCGACCGCGACGGCACAATCCTGATTGAGCCGCCAGTCGATTACCAGATAGACAAGTTGGAAAAATTTGCCTTCGTGGACGGTGCATTGACATCGCTGTCCAAGATAAGGAAATACACCGACTTTGAATTTGTAATGGCAAGCAACCAGGACGGACTCGGCACCAAGTCGTTCCCGGAGAATGACTTCTGGCCCTACCAAAACATCATGGTGCAGACTCTCAAAAGCGTCGGCGTGGAATTTGACGACGTATTGATAGATCCGTCTTTTGAGGAGGACAATAGTCCAAACCGCAAGCCCCGCACCGGCATGATGCAAAAATACATCGACGACCCTGATTACGACCTCTCGCAATCGCTCGTAGTGGGCGACCGCCCCACGGACGTAATGCTCGCCAAAAATCTCGGCTGCAAGGCCATCTACCTCGGCAAAGACCCTCTCGCCGACGACCTTGCGCCGCATTGCCTGCTCCACGCAGCAAATTGGGTGGAGGCAGAACGAGCAATAATCTCCTACAACAACCAGATAACGCTCTCGCGCCACACCGCCGAGACCAAGATAGACCTCACCATCTACCCCGGCAACCCTGAAATCAAGCACGTGGACACCAGAGTCAAATTCCTCGACCACATGCTGATGCAACTGCCGGTACACGGATGTTTTGGCATGGATTTGCGCTGCGTGGGCGGCATCGAAGTTGACGAGCACCACACCATAGAGGACGTTGCCATTGCCCTCGGCACAGCAATCAACACATTGTGGCGCGAGCGCAAACTCATCAACCGCTACGCATTCACCCTCCCGATGGACGACTGCCTTGCGCAAGTAGCCATCGACCTCGGAGGCCGTCCGTGGCTCATTATGGACGCAGAATGGACGCGCGAAAAGATTGGCGACTTCCCCACAGAGATGATTTACCATTTCTTCAAGTCATTCGCCGACAATGCCAAATGCAATCTCAACATCGCGGCAAAAGGCGACAACGAACACCACAAATTGGAAGGCATTTTCAAGGCATTGGCAAAGTGTTTGAAACAAGCTATCAGCTACGACTTCACACTGCAGACAATACCAAGCAGCAAAGGAATGTTATAAGATTATGATTGGGGACAAGAAAATAGCCGTCGTAATGCCGGCGTACAACGCCGAAAAGACGTTGGAGCAGACTGTCGCGGAAATTCCATCCGACATCGTGGACGAGGTGATATTGACCGACGACTTCAGCACCGACGACACCATTGGCGTTGCCCGCCGCCTCGGCATCCGCAATATCATAATACACGAAGCCAACAAGGGCTATGGCGCCAACCAGAAGTCCTGTTACAAAAAGGCGTTGGAACTCGGCTGCGACATCATCGTGATGCTCCACCCCGACTACCAATACACGCCAAAACTCATTCGCTCAATGTGTTACACAATAGCGGAAGGCGTCTATCCAGTGATAATAGCATCGAGGATTTTGGGCAAAGGCGCGTTGAAGGGCGGCATGCCGATATACAAGTACATCTTCAATAGGCTGCTCACCTTCATCCAAAACCTCCTGATGAACCAAAAACTCAGCGAGTACCACACCGGCTACCGCGCATTTTCGGCGGAGGTCATCAAGGCATTGAACTTAGAAGCAGACAGCGACGATTTTGTATTTGACAACCAGATGATTGCGCAGATTTTCTACGCAGGATACGAAATCGCCGAAATCACCTGCCCCACCAAGTATTTCAAGGAGGCTTCGTCCATCAACTTCAAGCGCAGCTGCAAGTACGGCTTTGGAGTATTGGGAACGTCTTTCAAATATTTGCTGGCAAAAATTGGAATCTACAAGAGCAAGATATTCAGACCATAACAAACAACCAATTGACCAAAAACAAACATGGCAGGCACCATTAGACAATACGCCAAAATTATTGTGGCGACAATAGTCATCGCAGCATCCGTTGTGATGCCGATGCCTCTGTATGCCCAAATAGACACATTATATACAGACTCTGACACCACACAGCCAACTATCAACAACGATGTCACCTGCATTATCAGCAACATCAATATCACCGGCAACAAGAAGACCAAGCCCAAGACAATACTCTGCGAACTCGAATTTGAACCCGGCGACACAGTATCCATAGCCCGCCTGCCGCAACTACTCGAAAAAAGCACCACCAACCTCAAGAAGACTTCCATATTCAATTATGTGACAATCACTTACGAAGTGGAAGACGATTCGCTCCATACGGGATTAGCAAGCACCGACATCAATATCAATGTGGAGGAATGTTGGTACACGTGGCCTATGTTTGACATATCGCCGCACAACGGCAACCTCAACGAATGGTTTGCCCACCCCGACTTCGACCTGATAGACTACCACATCGGCGTCAAAAGGTACAACTTCAGAGGACGGCGCGAGGCTATCTTGATATTATTCAAGCGCGGATTCAACAATATCACCCAAATCGGCTACGAAAACATCGCTATCGACCGCAAACGCCAACACCTATTAAGCGTTTATGCTTCCGTGCAGAAGCAAAACAACGTGATGATCAATACCGAAAACGACAAAGCTCTCTACCACGACTTTGAAGACGAGAAGAAGGCATTTGACGGCTACGATTACAATATCTACTACAAGTACCGCCCCACCATCGATATGTCCCACACATTTTCGATAGGCTACATGTCGGCGCATATCCGCGATTCGGTGGCTATAGTCAACCCCGACTTTCTCGGCGACAACCGCACAAGAATATCGGGCGTAATACTCACATACACTTTCAGGCTCGACAAGCGAAATTCGAGCTACTACCCGCTCAAAGGCTCGTTCCTAAACGCCACAATCAAGAAATACGGTCTTTTTGACAATTCAATAGACGTGGAAACCGTCAATATCGACATGCGCAAATACTTCCAACTCGCCTCGCGTCAATACTTTGCGACACAGCTTTATGGCAGCGTGAGCAACAAGGGAATCCCATTCCACCTGATGGAGGCAATAGGATTCAAGCCCAACATCGTTCCTGGATACGAACACAATATGATAAAGGGGGCGAGCCTGGGCTATATCAAGACGTCATACAAATTTGAACTCATTCGCCCCCGAATATTTCAGATTAAATGGCTGCCGCTGAAGAAATTCAACAAAATCCACTACGCTGTCTATATCAACGCCTTCGCCAACGCGGGCTACACAACGCCCAAGGACGACGACCTCCAGCTCAACAACACCATGAGCGACACCTTCCTCGGCGCAGCCGGCATCGGCATCGATTTCGTAACATATTACGACAGAGTGCTTTCCGCATTCATCACACAGAACATTCAAGGCGGATGGTACGTGGGCGTTGGCTTTAAGTCGTCGTTCTAAGAATTATCTAAAATTTCCAATCACGCACGCCTCTTTCCTCACGAAACTCCATCCAGTATCGTCCACTGCCTTTACCAACACTACATAAATTCCTGATTTGCAATACGAACCGTGTCTATCTCTGCCGTCCCAGACTACTGTCAAACCCGGATACGCCATTATCTCGGAAGCGATGCAGCGCACCTCGCGGCCGTGGTCGTCGTAGATGGTAACGCTCAACATCGGGTCTGTCGGTCTATCGAAATTGAAGGTCATCGCAAACTCCTTGTCGGAATCGCCGGGATGCATTAGGCGGTTTTCGATGGTGATGGCTTGATTGGGCAAATCGACATCGCCGCCATTGTCATCCTCGGATTCTTTGGCGCACGAATTAATAAAACCTGGCGTTGCAAATCCAAATTGCTCCGATGCGGAAGTCCAATTGTCGGCATCCAAAGACGGCGCGCCAACCGAAATCCGCTCCAACGCCACGCCGCGCTTATTAGTCAATAGATTGCTGTGCATCTGATTGTCGTAGTACATCGAATCCAACAGCACACCGTCCGCCGACCGCAGCGAAATATAGCCTTTGGACGTATTGAGCGACGGAAATCTCGACGCCTCCACCAACAATCCTTTAGCATTGTAATTGAGGGCTACATTGGCGGTGTCGGCAGTCACAATTGCAAATCCGCCGTCGGGCAAAATCGTGTAACCATCTACAATACAGCTTCTTAACAAATCACCTGCCGCCGTGTAGCCACTCAGCACAAGTCCAAACAGAAATATATCGGAGCCGCTATTGTTGTACAATTCCACATAACGCTTCATCCCGACATTAGGATAATACAAAACCTCGTTGATAATCAGGTCGCCCTCCCCCACCCGATGATAACGGAATGTAACATTCTGATTTTCAATGCAGTCGTGAATATTATTTTCCACACCGTCTATCGTGAGCCGCTGCCTCGAATCCTGCGCAAAATCGTCGGCGAAGGTCAACAAAATGCCATTGCCGCCGTCGTTAATAGGCTCGCTGAGCGAGGGCATCGCGCCATTTTCGAGGATGAAATTTTCGTTTTCGTAAACGCTCGCCGCCGTCGAAAAATTCACCAAAACCTGATACGAACTCACGGCATAGACGCTCTCCACCCTCAACGGCACATAATTGACATCCGCCGTCAACACATCCGACTGAGTGCCACAGACATCCACGGCGCGCCCATTGACGGTACTGACGCCCTCCTGCAACGGTTTTGTCAGCGTCAGGACGGCGGATTGCCCATCTATACGGCATTGAGACGGCTTTGTACCGCTAATGGCAAAATCCACAGAGCCAATTTTTTCCGTAAAATCGAGGCGCAAAGAGCTGTTGGTCAATAGTTCGCAGCCCACCAAATCCGGCACGGTCTCATCGACGTAAATCTTATAAACCGAATTTTGCCGTCCGGGAGTGCCGCCCGACAAGTCGCTGGAGGAATGCCAATTGAGGATGCCGGTGCAATTGTTGTAAGGGTCGAGACGCTCCATCGAAAATCCGCCTTCGCTGCGATCCCTGTCGTTATAATAATCCTTGGAATACGTCAGCGAATCCACCACAGAGCCAAGACTATTGAGGAGCTCGATATGCTTGCCGGCAATGGTGAGTTTAGACTCCTGAAACGCCGTCACGCACCGCCCATAACGCTCAAATACAGCAGCATCGCTCGCCAAAATCAAATATCCGCCGCCTTCTACAGAGGCAGCAGGCATTGTGTAATCCCTGTCGCCTATCCGCAATGTGTAGCCCTCCAATTCAAATGTTTGGTCGGAGGCATTATAAAGTTCAATGAATTTTTTGGCGGGCAGCGAATACGGCGCGGGATTGATGTCCACCATAATTTCGTTGAAGATGATTTCGCCAAATGCTGCCTGACGGGTTACGGCACTCTCTTGCGCCACGGCAGCAGCTACGGAAAACATTATGGCACACCATATTATCAATATGCGAGGCATTGCGGATGAAAGATTAAACATAAAATCAAATGCATTTATTTAAGTGCAAAATTATGAAATGTTTTTGGATTTCGCCCGAAAAAATTTTTGGTTACAGCCAAGATTTTTTTGTATTGCATCGAAATATCCTTATCTTTGTCCCGAAAGATTGTATTACTAATACCTAAACTATAAAAATCTTAATAATCAAAAAATGATAAGTACAGAAAAGAAAGAGTTGATGGTTTTCCAAAAAAGAATCTTGGGATTGTTGGGATTCTTCTTGGTGCCATGCGCTATTGGCTTTGGACTTTTGGGCGACAATTCAGCCATCGAAAATCCAAAGTGGTGGTATTCTATAAGCATGACCTATTATGCCAATTCGCAGATTTGCATGATTGGCGTATTGTTCTCGATGGCGGTGTTGTTTCTGTCGTATGTAGGCTACAATACCTCCGACAAAATCCTGACCATAATCTCCGGTCTGAGTGCCTTGGGCATCATCGTTTTTCCTTGCGGACACGACGGCATCGAAATTACTGGCCTTTGGGGATTGCCTTGCGAAACGAGTTTCAAAATCCATTGCGTATGTGCAAGTGTGATGTTTGTAAGTTTTGCAATCATGGTGGGATACAATTTCACACGCAGCGGCAATGGCGAGCAGATGACCGACGAAAAAAAGCTCAGGAACAAGATTTATCAGATTTGCGCCAGCGTGATTGTGGTCTTCATGGTCAATCAAGTCTTGGCGGCATGCTGCGGATACCCGGGCTATTGGACGCTCATCAACGAGGCGATAATGCTGTGGGCGTTCAGTTTCGCATGGCTCGTCAAAGCCGAATTTTTTACAAAGTTCAACGACAAAAAATTGTAAAACACTGAAATTTGCATTATTTTTGTAGCTGTTAAAAAGTTAATCATTACTAATATCGTACCGATATGGAAATACTCGACGACTACATCTCAACCATACTGCACAGTTTGGACGAAGGCCTTGCCATCACTGACACCACCTTCAATACTGTCTACAACAACAGCGTCCTCAACAATATCCTGGAGCTACCAGTCAATAAGGATGCCAATGTGTTTGACTTTGTCAGCGATGATGACATGGCAGTAATCAAAACACTTCTGTCGCAGACGAGCGGCAACAAAGTGAGCATCGACGTCAAAGTGACGTCAGAATTAGGCAACAAAAAGGCTCTGAGGCTCAGTATTTCTTCTTTCTTTGATACCAAACGCAATTCCGACGGGTATATCGTGACCGTTGTGGATAGGTCAGAAGAAGTGAAGTCTGAAATAGCCTTGAAGGCCGCAATGGACAACCTCGACCTCGTTGCCAATAGCACTGCCGATGTTATACTCAGGTACGATTTTAGAACTTTTGAAATGTCCTTCGTCAGCAAATCGATCAAATACATGGCGGGCTATGACTATGAAGAACTTCTCGGACGCCACTGCGCCGACCTCTTCCATCCGAGCGTCCGCCAGCCAATCGTTGACCTTGTGACAAGCTACGTGAATGGCACACGCAGTTTTGCACGCGGCGGACACGACAAGGTACGCCTGCCGATGCGCAAAAAAGACGGTACGTACATCATGACAGAAGTATTGTCGTCGTTTCTGCGCGATTCCAACGACCGCCCCATCGACTGTATCTCGATAATCCACGACATCAGCGAGAGCCTCCGCTACGAGAAGCAGATCAGCGAG
>JAFXMJ010000110.1 GCA_017530465.1 Bacteroidales bacterium | reverse complement strand
CGCCCGCATCAACGCCAATCCGGTGTTCAAGCAGATAGACGACAACGCACGCCGTCTCAAGGCTCGCAGCGACGAGTCGTCGTACCCGCTCAATCTCGAGGCGTACAGGAAGCATCAGAAGGAGATTCAAGACGAATCCGCAAGAATAGGCAAGATTGGCGACGAAAAGACCGGCGTAACGTCCTCCTTCCTCGCCATCGACAAGGCTGCCGTAGCAGGCGACACCATCAAGACCAAGAAATTCACCTCTTGGTTTGAGGCTTTGGAGAAGGATTTGTACATCTCCGAGGCTGTCAATGTCATTGGCGATATGAGATAAATAGGAAATAATTATTTGTAAAAACAATATGAAAGTTCAGAAACTTACGAAGATTGTTGCGACGATTTCAGACCGCCGCTGTGATGTGGATTTTATCCGCAGCCTTTACGATGCCGGCATGAATGTGGCCCGCATCAATACCGCCCACGCCGATTTTGACGCGACGCGGCAGATGATAGCCAACATCAGGAGTGTGTCCAATTCGATTGCGATACTCATCGACACCAAAGGCCCTGAAATCCGCACCACGCAGGCGGGCGACGGTTTTGCTGTCAATGAGGGTGACACTGTGTATTTTGCCGGCAGCCTCGACAAGGAGTGCGGCGACGGCTTCATCTATGTCAACCGCATCGGTTTTGAAAACGACGTTCCCATTGGCAAACGAATCCTCATCGACGACGGCGACATTGCCTTCGAGACCATTGACCGTGACGAAAACGGACTCAAATGCAAGGTGCTCAATTCGGGCATTGTGAAGTCGCGCAAATCGGTGAACGTGCCTGGCGTGCCAATCAAGCTGCCCTCGCTCAGTGAAAAAGACAAGAAGTTCATCCAGCTCGCCATCGAGGAGGACATAACATTCATCGCACATTCGTTTGTACGATGCAAAGAAGATGTGATTTGCATACAGCAAATTCTCGACGAGGCAAAGTCTAAGATAAAAATCATCGCCAAGATAGAAAACCAGCAGGGCGTTGACAATATCGACGAAATCCTCGACCACGCATACGGCATTATGATTGCCCGTGGCGACCTTGGCATCGAGATAGAGGCAGAGCGCATCCCCGCTATCCAGAAGGAGCTCAATAGGAAGGCAATCGACCACTTGAAGCCTGTAATTGTGGCTACTCAGATGCTCCACACTATGATCAACAATCCCCGCCCGACTCGCGCCGAGGTTTCGGACGTTGCCAATGCAATCTATGACGGTGCGGATGCCGTGATGCTTTCGGGCGAGACTGCATCGGGTCAATATCCTGTGGAGGCTGTCAAGACTATGAGCAAAATTGCCATCGAGGTGGAGGCGATAAAGGAAAAACTCAAGGAAAACACCCATCCCGTCCACGTCAAGAGCGAGATAAGCGAATTTCTGTGCAAAAACGCCGTCCACGCCTCAGTGGAATTGGACGCAAGGTGCATCATCGCCGATTCGTTCTCCGGCACCACAATCCGCAATCTTGCCGCCTATCGTGGCGCAAAACCCATCTACGCAATGTGTTACAATGAGAACGTGGTGCGCGAGCTTGCTCTCTCGTACGGCGTTGTGGCGCACAGCGTAAAGCTCAACCGTTCCGCCGACGATTTCATCCAAAGTTCGGTGTCATTCGTCCTCAACAAGCAGTTTGCGGAGATTGACGACAAGGTGGTTCTCCTCGCAGGTAGCTTCGGCAAGGGTAATTCTGCCACTCTCATCGAGGTCAATTACTGCTGCAACTTGGTGAAGAGATATTAATTTTTATGTTAAGTACAATGCGAATATCAATTTTTATGTTAAATACAAATCTTTATAATTATGATTATGTTAAGTAAAATCAAGACGTTGGCTTTGCTCGCCGCCATTGCTTGTGCCTCGGTGGCGGCGGCGCAGACCGACACCACTGTGGCGCAGCTGGACAGCGCAGCCAAGAAGGGCGACTTCTTGTGCTACGACATGCTTGTGTTTAGCGACAGGCAGGTGTCGCAGAAGATTTCGCAGCAGTGGGAGGAGCAGACGGAGGCCATATCTGGTGAAAGCCGTGGTTTTTGGATGGGTCTCCTGAACGCCACCAAGGGCGCGGCTCTCGGCGCATTGCAAAGCTCCGGCTCCACGAGTTTTATAACGATGGGCGCGGAGAAGATTGGCGATTTGCTCAAGAGCAAGAAGGAGCAGTGGCGTGCGGTGGTCACCAAGGAAAACAGGTTTGAGAAGAAGCTCTTTATGCTTGAAAACATCGACGACTTCTATTCCAAGGTTTCCGGTGCGGGCGCGCTCGACCCGAGTTCGCTGTGCTTCAATGGTTTTGGCTGCCTGCAAAGACGCGGCAACGATACTGTGTTGCTCGTCACAGCTCACCTCGACACTTCCGAGGCGGCGATAAGCAGGATTCTGCGCCATTCCAAATTTGAGCTTGTATTGGATACGCTCGTCTTCAATCCCAAGCTCTGCAATCTGCCCAACGACAGTGCGCGCTCATTCTCGCAGCGCAAGCCTTATTCATTTGCAGAGAGGGGCTCTGTCGGTCTCAAAATCGATGTCAAGATTACCTCTTCGTGGATCAACCAGGCGATACAGATTTACAAGGACGTGGAGCTTGGCACTTTCACCATCCAGACTCCCATCAACGAGACGAGCCTCGATGCCGATGGCGTGTTCAGGTTTTTCCGTGAACGCAACGATGGCAAGGACTGCCAGATAGTCGGCGAGAGTTTCATCGTGCCGCGCTCTTTTATAGGTGTGAGGGATTCCGACGGCAGGTATCACGACTGCTGGGGCACGGGTCAGTACAAGATAGCCATGACCATCAAGGAGACTTGCACTATTACGCCGCATTTTGAGGAGAATTGGAAGGCTGACTGGAAGGAACGTCAGGTAGCATCCAAAGCCGCCAAAAAAGCAGAGCACAGGCCGTTTGGACTCATCAGCTCGATGAAGCAGACCTGCATAGAGAATGGCAGCACATGGGTGACCTCGCTCGTGGAGGCTCCCGCAAACTATACCGTGGCGCAAGTGAAGGGAATGCTTGGATTCTCTGGCAAGAAATAATACTTTTATGCAATTGGCGTATGATACTTCATCTTAACGCCAATTGCTAATACAAAAAAACACCGGCAATCGTCATAATGACTGATTGCCGGTGTTTTTTTGTAGTCCCATGGAGAATCGAACTCCAATTCCAAGATTGAGAATCTTGTTTCCTAACCGTTAGAAGATGGGACCAATCAACACAATATTTAACTAATCCAAAAAATCGTAGTCCCATGGAGAATCGAACTCCAATTCCAAGATTGAGAATCTTGTTTCCTAACCGTTAGAAGATGGGACCTCAAATAACTTTGCAGTGCGGGGTTGTTTCCCGTTTTGCGCTGCAAAGTTAAATACAATTTTTTAATTCTCCAAATTTATTCCGCGCAAAAATTCAACAATTTTCATTCTTTTTTTGCCTTCTAACTGTACATCAGTGAGATAGAGCCATCCATTTTGACAAGAAATCTTTAAAAAATTCTTGTTGTCGGTCTCCAAAGTGCCAGTTGCGGGGTGTTTTTCGGTGATTTCGACGTCGGCGGCAAACACTTTCAGGCTCATTTCCTTGCCTTTTACCTTGATTGTGGTGAAGGCGGCGGGGTAGGGGCTGAGTCCGCGAATGAGGTTGCGGATGGTTGCGGCGTCCTTGTTGAAATCGAGGCGGCAGTCTTCCTTGAAGATTTTTGGAGCGTGTTTCAGCACGGTGCCGGGCTTGATGAGGCTCTCTTGCTCGATTGGCTTCATGTCGTTGGCGATGAGGCGGTTGACGGTCTCTACGACGAGCGCGCTGCCTGTCTCCATGAGTTTGTCGTGGATGGTGCCGCAGTTGTCGGAGTCCGTGATTGGCACTTCGCGTTGCAGCATTATGCGGCCGGTGTCGATGTCCTTGTCGATGAAGAATGTCGTGACACCCGTCATCGTTTCGCCGTTGATGACAGCCCAGTTGATTGGGGCTGCGCCACGGTATTGCGGCAGGAGCGCGGCGTGGAGGTTGAAAGTGCCGAGCTTTGGCATCGCCCACACAATTTCGGGCAGCATCCTGAATGCCACCACTATCTGAAGGTCTGCTTTGTAGGAGCGCAATTGCTCTACAAAGTCGGGGTCTTTGAGTTTTTCGGGTTGCAGGACGGGGATGTTGCGCTCCACGGCAAATTCCTTGACTGGCGTGGGGCATATCTTTCTGCCGCGTCCCTGCGGCTTGTCTGCGCCGGTGACTACAGCCACGACGTTGAATCCGTTGTCAGTTAATGCTTTGAGCGGCTCAACGGCGAAGTCGGGCGTGCCCATATATACTATGCGTAAATCTTTTTTTGTCATTATGTTTTATATTAATACCGCTTGTTTTGCTCTATTTGGCGATTGTGTTGGTTTTTGACATATTCGTTGCAAATGTATGCTTATTTTCTTGTACGACCAAATAAAATGTGCGCCTGATGACGTTGTAAGCATTACATTAATAAAAATTAACATAAGGTTTGTGTTGGTTTCACATTTCTGCTCGGAAATAATTGTTACTTTTGCGGACTAATTTAAACGAAATAATTATGATGAAAAAGTTTTTTATGGCACTTGCATTGGTGTTCATTTGCAGTGCCGCAGCAGTTGCCCAGAAGGGCACAATCAACCTTGTTAACAAGAGTGGTATCGACTTCTACGGTGTTATGATGTCGGCATCCGAAGACGACGAATGGGAAGACATTATGGAGGACGAGACCCTCGACAACAACGAGAGTGTCGCCATCAATATCTCCGACAAGACTGCCGAGTGGGACATCCGTTTCTTCGTAAATCCTGACGAAGAGGACGGCTACATTGAGTTCCAGGGTCTTGTGTTCGGTCGCGCTACCACATTGACGCTCTTCATTGACGAGGACGGCGACCTTGCTTATTCGTTGAAATAAACGGGACTTTGCAAGATTTTATCTAATGAAAACGGGCTGCAAATCAATGTTTGCAGCCCGTTTTTTATTTATGATGGCCTCCTCGCAGAGCACGGAAGCGGACGAGGTTATATTTCCGCCGCAAACGTTTTCAAATTTTTTTATGGAGTTTTTAATGATTTTTTGTCGGCGATTAAAAACTTTTTTCTATATTTGACGGCAGTTATTATTGAAAATTTAACTAACAATGAAAGATTTAACACTTGACATTTCAAAGGCGTTTGGTTTCGTTTCTGAGAACGACTACAAGGCCTTGCAGGGCAAAGCGTTGGAGAGCAACGCCGCCCTCTACGACAAAACTCTCCCCGGCAACGATTTCCTCGGTTGGGTGGATGTGAAAAACATCATCTCCGAGGACGAACTCTCTCAGATTGAGAAGAAGGCTGCCGAACTCCGCGAGAAAATCGACGTGCTCGTTGTAATCGGCATTGGCGGCAGTTACTTGGGCGCAAAGGCTGTCATCGAGGCATTGAGCAATTCATTTGCACAGATGATGCCGCAGAAGGGCAGGCCGTTGGTATTGTTTGCCGGTCAGAACATCGGCGAAGACTACATCAGCGAACTTATGGACGCTATCGCCGACAAGTCGTATGCATTGTGCGTAATCTCCAAGTCGGGCACGACCACCGAACCCGCCATTGCATTCCGCCTCCTCAAAGCCAAAATCGAGGAGAAGTACGGCAAGAAAGAGGCGGCAGACAGGATTGTTGCCATCACCGACAAGCAGCGCGGCGCACTCAGGACGCTCGCTAATTCGGAGGGTTACAAGACATTCGTAATCGGCGACACTGTTGGCGGCAGGTTCTCGGTATTGACTCCCGTGGGACTCTTCCCGATTGCCGTGGCAGGATTCGACATCCGTCAACTTTTGCAGGGCGCGTACAGGGTTGAGGAAATGACGCAGAAGGGCAAGAGTTTCGATGAGAATGTCGCCGCTCATTACGCCGTGGTCCGCAACCTCTTGTACAAGAAATTCTCCACCGAAATCCTCGTCAATTTTCATCCGAAACTCCATTATTTCTCCGAGTGGTGGAAGCAACTCTACGGCGAATCCGAGGGCAAGGACGGCAAGGGCATTTTCCCGGCGTCTGTCGATTTCACGTCCGACCTTCACTCGATGGGTCAGTACATTCAGGAAGGTGTTCGCCTGATGTACGAAACTGTTCTTTCCATCGCCGAACCCGACCGCAAGGTGGAGATTCCGTCCGACGCTCAGAACCTCGACCAACTCAACTTCCTCGCCGGAAAGCGCGTTGATTTCGTCAACAAGCAGGCTGAACTCGGCACGCAACTCGCTCACCTCGACGGCGGCGTTCCGCAGATTCGCATCGAGATTCCCAAATTGAACGAGTACTACCTCGGACAGTTGATCTACTTCTTCGAGAAGGCTTGCGGCATCAGTGGCTACATCTTGGGCGTCAACCCGTTCAATCAGCCCGGCGTAGAGGCGTACAAGAAGAATATGTTTGCGCTCCTCGACAAGCCCGGCTATGAAGAGGCGTCGAAGGCAATACGTCAGAGGTTGGCGTAATGCTGTCGTTGTAATTAAGATTATGTAAAATAAAAATCCTCCGTGGCAAAGTGTCGTCGCGGGGGATTTTTTAAAGGTCAATTATGAAAAAAATAATATTTGTCATCGCAATTTCGCTCGGGCTGTGCTCCAACGGCGCGTATGGTCAGGGGTATAAAAATCCGGTGTTGCCGGGCTTCCACGCCGACCCAAGCGTATGCAGGGCGGGCGACGATTTTTATTTGGTCAATAGCACTTTCCAATATTTCCCGGGCGTGCCGGTGTTTCACAGCAAGGATTTGATACATTGGGAGCAGGTGGGCAACTGCCTGACGCGCAAGTCGCAGGTGGATTTGTCGGGGCTTTACGGACAGAAGAATGCGGAGTTGGGATGGACCAACGCGGGAATTTACGCCACCACAATCCGCCATCACAACGGCCGTTTTTATATGGTGACAACGCTTTTCCCGTCGCGCAGGCATTTTTATGTTTGGACTGATAATCCCGCCGGCGAATGGTCTGAGCCTGTTGTTATTGATTTTGCAATTGGCAGTTGCGACCCGACGTTATATTTTGAGGACGACAAATGTTATTTTCTTTGGAAGGAGGGCGACATCAAAATCTGTGAGATTGACGTCGAGACCGGCAAAAAAATTGGGCGAAATCCATCATCTTGGTGTTGGTCTTGGAGGGCGTTACCCCGAAGGCCCGCACATTTATAAAAAAGACGGTTGGTACTATATGATGTTGGCTGAGGGCGGCACAGAACAGTGACACCACGTCAACATTT
>JAFXMJ010000109.1 GCA_017530465.1 Bacteroidales bacterium | reverse complement strand
TTTATGGGAATGAAGGAGGCGGAGGCAGTTAAATTGTTCGCCAACACTTATTTGGCGTTGCGCGTAAGTTATTTCAACGAATTGGATACATATGCCGAGGTAAAAGGTCTTGACACACAGTCAATTATCACTGGCGTTGGTCTTGATCCGCGCATTGGCACTCATTACAATAATCCGAGCTTTGGATATGGTGGCTATTGTCTTCCGAAAGATACAAAACAGCTCCTCGCCAACTATGCCGACGTGCCGCAAAATATGATGACAGCAATTGTTGAAAGCAACCGGACCCGCAAGGATTTCATTGCAGCTCAAGTGCTTAGGATTGCCGGTTGGTATGATTACAGTACGCCAAATCAATACAATGGTCGCCGTGAGCCAGTTACCAGTGGCGTTTACCGTCTGACGATGAAGAGCAACAGCGACAATTTCCGCCAGAGCAGCATCCAGGGCGTTATGAAGCGCATCAAGGCTAAGGGCGCGACGGTAATCATTTACGAACCGACGCTCAACGACGGCGACGATTTCTTTGGCTCAATCGTTGTCAATGACCTTGAAAAATTCAAGTCGCAGAGCCGTGCAATCCTTGCCAACCGCTATGATGCTGTGCTCGACGATGTGAAGGACAAGGTTTACACGAGGGATATTTTCAAGAGAGACTAAATAAAAAGTTTCACCTCCTCATAAAAAACATCGGGCAGACAATCTTATCTTTGTCTGCCCGATGTTTTTTTATTATATAAATTTGGTAGAATAAAATTATTGTTTTAAATTTGGGACGTTAAACTATAAGGCAATATTATGTTAGCAGAAAGGACAAAGACAAAGCAAAATTTCTATGTAAGATTCGAGAATACAAAGGAGAATCTTGCACTGCTTGCCTATTTGCAAACGCTTAAAAATCAAAAATTTGTTATTTATAATTCTCCTGCTGAGGTTACCAAATCCGAAAAAGAACATATCAGATTAAATACCGAAATAGACAATTTGAGCCAATTAAAAGCAGGTTGGGATGGTTTTGACGCATTGAAGCCAAACAAAAAAGCAATCAATCAAGCGGAAGACCTTGTTGCAATGCTTTCGGAAAAGGTATTAAAATATTGTGCGTTGTTTCCTTCAAATGATTCAAGTGTGTATTTGCAGGGCAATTTCCCGAAAGGAGGTTTTGCTGCGTATCTTAACGGAGAAAGTTTTTCATACTTTTTGAAAGGAGAAAATTTCAAGAATTCTGCCGCCGATATTGAGCTGAACGACAAAATAATATCAAAAATTGAAAACCAAATCTGCAAGAATTTAACATAAAAACATCAAGCCAAGTAAATTATACCACCCCCGTCGATTTCACCAGCAGCACGCACAGCAGCAGCGGCACGACGTACCTAATCATTACTGCATAGAGCTTACGGCGCATGAATCGTTCGCCGTTGGCGGTGAGCTCATCAACTATGGAATCCGGCGTTGCCACCCACCCTATCAATATGCAAGTGCCAATTTCGAGGACGGGCATCATGATATTGTTGCTGACGTAATCCAACAAGTCCAACACCTGCGCCTTGACACCATTGGGCAAATTGACCTCAAAATAAAAGACATTGTATCCGAGGCAGACCACCACAGCCACAGCCGTTATCGCCGCAAAAGACAGCCACGTGCACTTGCGCCGCGAGATTTGGTACTTGTCCATATAACTCGACACAACAGCCTCAAGCATGCCCACCGAACTCGTCAACGCCGCAAAGACCACCATCACAAAAAATATGATGCCAACCACGCCGCCAGCCATTCCAAGCGAATCGAACACCTTGGGCAGATTGACAAACATAAGCCCCGGCCCCGACGACTCCAATCCTTCGTAACCGCTGAACACATACACCGCCGGTATCACCATAAAACCCGCCAAAAACGCCACCAATGTATCAAAAAACTCAATCCGATTGATGCCCTGCACGAGATTTTCGTCCTTCCTGACATACGACCCATACGAAACCATAATGCCCGCCGCAAGACTCAGACTATAAAACAACTGCCCCATCGCATCGAGAAAAGTTACCCACAATTTTTCAAGCGTCAACCCCGAAAAATCCGGCACTGCAAACACCTTGAGACCATCCAACCCGGTGCGTGTATTACCGTCGGCATCTGTATGGCTAAGAGTCAACGAGAATACCGCAATGCCAATTATCATCAGAAACAAAAGTGGCATGATAGTCTTGGAAAATTTTTCGATGCCACTATTAACGCCACGGCTCACAATCAGAGCTGTAATGCACATAAAAACAATCATATACACCAATGGCTCGTACTGTGACGAAATAAAACTGCCAAAATAGCCGTCAGCCACGGTATCCTGTCCGCCGCCGGTCAAAAAGGCAACGGCGTATTTCATCACCCAGCCGCCCACAACGCAATAATACGACAGTAAAATCGCCGGAATAAGGCACGCCACCGTCCCCAAATGCCTGAACGACGGATGCAGAGCCTTGTAAGCGAATAGGGCGCATTTTTGGGTACGGCGTCCAATGGCTATCTCGGTGGTGAGCAGCGTGAAACCAAATGTGACCGCCAGCACCAAATACACAAGCAGGAAGAGTCCGCCGCCATCCTTAGCCGCCAAATACGGAAACCTCCAAATATTGCCCAATCCCACCGCGCAGCCCGCCGCCGTAAGCACAAAGCCAAGCTGCCCGCTGAAAGAATTTCTCGAT
>JAFXMJ010000108.1 GCA_017530465.1 Bacteroidales bacterium | reverse complement strand
GGTTGGTTTTGGGCAGGGAGTAGATGATATTGTCGTTGTGATGCAGCGCAAATTCTATCATCGGGTGATTCAGCACAATGCGCTGAAACTCAGTGATTATGTGTTGGAGTTCGGTGCTGTTGCTTTTGAGAAATTTGCGACGCGCTGGCACGTTGAAGAATAGCGACTTAATCGCAAAATTAGTCCCCTGAGGTGTGCTTACAGGGGTTTGACTGATGAATTTGGAACCGTTGATGATTACGTCCGTACCAATTGCATCGTCGGCACGGCGGGTTTTCAGTTCCACTTCCGCAACGGCTGCAATGGACGCCAACGCCTCGCCACGGAAGCCTTTTGTATATATGCAAAATAAGTCCTCCGCCTTGGTGAGTTTGCTCGTGGCGTGCCTCTCAAAACTCATCCTCGCGTCCGTAACGCTCATACCGCAGCCGTTGTCAATCACTTGGATGAGGGTGCGCCCCGCGTCCTTGATATTGACGGTGATTTTGCTCGCGCCGGCATCCACGGAATTTTCCACCAACTCTTTTAGCACCGAGGCGGGGCGTTGTATCACCTCGCCGGCGGCTATTTGGTTGGCGAGCGCGTCGGGCATTAGTTTGATGACGTCGGACATTTTTGGCAGTTATAATCTTAATTAAAAACCGAAAAGGCTTGCGATGTACTCCGATACTGAATCGCTGTGTTTGATTATTGTGTATATGAGTATGGCAATGGCGAGATTCCTGAATGTGAGAAGGCCTTTGGCTCCTGCGCCTACTCTGCCCGTCTCCTCGTGCTTGCGCTCCAACTTCCGCGTGAAAGTCCCTTTTTTGAGGTAACGGGTGCGCTCGCCGTTTTCGTCGGTCTCCTCGCCGTACATCTCGGCGCGGATTTCGGCACGACGCTGCGCGATGCGGTCTTTCACCTCATCGTAGAAAAGCGGCTGGTACTCAAACTCGTGTATTTCAGTTTTTGGAAAAAAAATCAATCCCATTTGCTGCGTATTTATATTTTTATTATCTTCGCAAAGGTAAAAATAATTATCGAATCCACGTAAAAAAAATATGTTAACTTTTGATAATAATCCGGCGATATTGCAGTTTAATATACTACAACGCTATCCGGAGGTGATAGATTTTGTAACTACGCGGCAACATCCCGACGGCAGCGGCGCGGATTTCAATATCGGCTACAAGGGTGGCTCGCACGACGATTGCGTCAATAATAGGCTCGCGCTCTGCAACGCTGTCGGCTTGGGGCCTGAATGGATGGTTTTTCAGAATCAGGTGCACGGCTGCAACGTCCATATTGTACGCAAGGGCGACAAGGCGTGGGGTTTTTATGACAAGGAATCCGCCGTTCAGGACAATGATGTGCTTGTTACCAACGAGCCAAACACTTGTCTCATAACACGTTCCGCCGACTGCATCCCTGTATTATTGTATTCGCCCGACACCAAATCCTGTGCGGCGGTACATTCGGGCAGGGAAGGCACTTACCTCGGAGCGGCTGTCGAGGGCGCAAAGGCTTTGAAGGCTAATTTCGGAGCCGATTACGCCCAAATGATTGCCTGCATAGGCCCTGGCATCTGCAAGGATTGTTATGAGGTGGATTGTAATTGCGCCGCCAAGTTTATGGAGGACAACCGTTTCCCGTCCGACACCTACACCGTCAAGGGCGACAAGGTCTATCTCGACCTCAAACGGATGATATTTTATGATTTGTTAACACTTGGACTTGTTGCAACTAACATCGAAATTAGCGATATTTGTACCAAATGTGCCAACGACAAATTCTATTCGGCGCGCTCTGGCGATACGCAGCGGTTTTGCGCGGGAATTTGCATTAGGGATTATTAGTAATTAACTGTAAATAAACACAATAATGGAAAATACAAACAAGGATGACAAGAAAGACAGCATCCGCATCAAGAAAAAACACGTGAAAATCGCCTTGGCTGTATTGGCTGTGGCGGTGTTGCTTTTTGTGGTTTGGGCAGTAATGGAAAAAAATGCTGCGAAGAGTCAGTACGAATCGGCTGAAATGGCTATGGCTTCTGCCAACAATGCCCGCGGACACCACAAGCACGGCAAACACGCCCGTGAATACGAGGTCAAATTCCTTGATTCTATGGATGTTAACAAGGTGCGTATGGTTCGCGCAGGTGGCAACAACGGCGATGGCAACCGTCATTGGGCTGGTAACGGTGCGCCAAATCCCAATGCTGGCAATCCCCCCGAGCCTTCCGCCGTCAACAACCGTATGGGCGCGGCTTATAGGCTTGGAATGGCTTTTGCTTCTGTTGATGACGACGCAGCCGCACAGCGCGAAAGGTTGTTGGGTATGGTGGTTCCCTCGGTGGAAAGGAACAACGCCGACAGTTTGGAGCAATTTTTCTACGACTGTGTTTCCCGCGCCGAATCAGACGGCGAGAACGGTATCGCGGCTTTGATGATGTCGGGATATTATTTTGGAAGCCTTAGCACTGTGCTCGAATACGTTGACGAGGAAACCCAACTGCCCGACGAAAAGACCCTTGCCGCCGGTATCAAAAAGATGGACAATCTCCGCGAATACCTCAACAACGCCATCACCGCCGAGAAGGAAGTGAAGATTGCAATGACCATCCAACGCCTCGAAGTTGCCGCCGACTCCGTGCAGGCCACATATTATAATTGTCAGGCAGACTACGGCGAAAACGGCCCCAAGTACGACAAACTCCTGTCCTCTATCAAGACGGTAGAAGACGTATTTAAATGATTAATTAACAACGATTTTTTTAACAACGAAAAACACGAAAAACACGAAATAGAAATTTTCCCCCTTCCGTCCTTTCCGTTTGTTCCGTTGTTAAATCAACAAAAAGCGTTGTAAAAAAACTAATACTTAACCGCTTATGGCAGAAGATATTAAAAATACAAAAACGTTGGAGCGTTACAATCGCAGGACGCTCACGCGGATTTTGGGCGAGTTGTTCAAAAACAACCCCCTGCACG
>JAFXMJ010000008.1 GCA_017530465.1 Bacteroidales bacterium | reverse complement strand
GGTGCAGTAGAATGTGTATTTGCCGTCTGGCGAGAGCAACGGCTTGTCGTATAGGGTGTTGCGCTTGTATTTGGCGATGACGTCGTTGTCGTGCGGGGCGGTGTCCTTGGGGATGCGGCGGCCGTTGGGTATGCCAAATTTGTCGTTGTAATATGCCACCCAGTCCTTGTTCAATTGTCGGAATTTGATGTTCAAGACTTGCTTGATGGCAAGGTTTGGGTTTTTGTTGACTCCGGTGAGGTAGAGGATGCCGGGGATGGCGTCGCGTCCGTAGGCACGGTTGATGTAATACCACATCGAATAGCCGGCGTATTTGGCGTCGTCGCCGGTCAAATAACTGATTTTGCGGTATTTGCGCGATTCAAAACCGTCTTTGAGGATGTCTTCGATTTCGGCGTCCCAATTTCTGGCTACATAATATGACAGGCCGTCGCTGTACCATTCGGGCATTGTGGCTGTGCCTGCGCTCTGCACCTTGTTGCGGATGCCGTTGCCGTTGATGGCTGTGCCGAGCACTATCTGCGCCACTGCCTCGCGTATCTGCGTGTCGTATTTGTTGTGGTCGCCGTCGTAATAGAGCAGAATCTTGTTGTCGATTATCTTTGCCACGCCGCCGAGGTTGCTCTGCTTGTCGCCGGTCACGAGCCCGATGTTGCTCTGTCGGTATTCCGCGAGCCTATTATATACAATGAAAATAATGCGCCTTTGCAGCGTCTTGCTGAATGTTTTTTCGATTTCGGGGATGATTTCGAGTGCGCGGTCGCAGGTGTATTGCGCTATGTCTTTGCCCTGCTGGTAATAGTAGGTGTCAAATTTCGGGTAGCGGTAGTACATCCATTCAAATTCGGAGTATTGAACGCGGTTTTGCCCGAAGTCCATCTGATGACCGTTGTAAAACTGGGCTCCGGCTGTCGCGTATATTATGCTGAGTGCCGCTGTCAATATGATGCGCAATATGTTTTTCATAGTTTAGATGTTTTCCTTTTTCTGTTCGGGTATTACTAAATTGACTTCGTTGAAGGCGTATTGCTGCGCCTCGTGAGTTTCGGCGTTCTCTACGGTCAACATTCCGTTGTGATCGACGTCGCGTATGATTCCCTTGAACACCTTGCCGCCGCTCCTGTATATCAGGGTCTTGTCGAGTCCGAGCATCACGCTCTTGTAATTCCGCATCAATGCATCGGCGTTGGCGGTGCTGATGTCGTATATCTTTTGACGCAGGATTTCAATAATGGTTGAAAATTCTTCGTCCAAGTTGTATTGCAAGCCGGTATTGTTGGCGAGCGAAGTCGGGTTTGGGAGGTTTTCGGGGAATTGGGTCTGGTTTATATTGACGCCAATGCCAATGATGCTGTAACGGATGTAATGTCCGCTCACAGTGTTTTCTATCAGCATACCGCAGATTTTTTTCATACCGACGTAGATGTCGTTTGGCCATTTGATGGATACGTCGTTGACACCTTTGCCCTTCAAGTATTCGGCTACCGACAATGCCGCCGTCTGTGAGAGCATAAACTGGTGGCGGGCTTCCAATTTCACCGGGAAATACACGTAACTGAACATCAGGTTCATTGCGTTTGTTGAGTGCCAGGTGTTGCCGCGCTGTCCGCGTCCGTCGGTCTGGAAGTCGGCGCGGATTACAAAATCTCCTTTTGGGGCTACGCCGTTTTGTATTTGTCGTTGAGCCTCGTCGTTGGTGGAGTCTATGATGGAATATCTGATTTCGTTGTCCATTATTGTTGGTTGTTTTTGGGTTGTGGTTGGTTGCCACGGTTTACTCTCAGGCGGATAATCTCGATTTTAGGGCGTTTCACTTGCAGGATTTTCATACAGAAAGGCCCGTCGGTGATTTCGTCGCCGTATTTCGGGATGTCCTCGTTGAGTTTTAGGATGTATCCGGCGAGGGTTTCGTATTCGTCGGATTTGGGCAGACCAATTTGGTATTTTTCGTTGATGTAGTCTATTTCGAGGCGTCCTGAGAGGATGTACTCGTCGGGCGCGGTCTGTTTTTCGATGAGGGCTTGGTTGTCGTGTTCGTCCTCTATCTCGCCGGTGATTTCTTCTATGATGTCTTCCACCGTCAACATTCCCGCCGTGCCGCCGTATTCGTCAATTACGATTGCGACGCTCAGACGGCGTTTGATAAACAGTTTGAACAATTGCTCCGCCGTCATCGTTTCGGGCACTTCGATGGCGTTGGTGAGGATGCTTTTGATTGATGTCGGATTTTTGAACAATGACAATGCGTTGACGTAGCCCTTCACATTGTCGATTGACTTGTCGCAGATGAGGATTTTGGAATAATTGCTTTCTATGAATTTTTCCTTCAACGTGGCGATGCTGTCGTCGATGTCTGCGTGTACTATCTCGTTGCGCGGCACAAGGCACTCGCGGATTTTTATGTTGGTGAAGTCCAACGCTTTGAGCAGGATTTTGAAATCGTTGTCGTGGTAATTGACGGTGTCGGTGGTGGTCGGCGTGTTGTCTTGGAACGGCAGCAACTCGTGGAATTTGTCGATGCCCCTCTTTTCGGCGCGTGCCACTATCGGAAACAGCACCACGTACAGCCACGGGTAAATCAGATTGGAGATGCCGGATGCAATTGCCGCAAAATGTCTCAAAGATTCGTTGCTCTTGCGTGCCATAAGTGCGGCGGGCAGGGTGTCGAAGGTAATTATGGCTACAATGATTGCTGCCAATGTAACCAACATCCGCATCCAGGCGTTTGCAAATTCAAAACAGCCTGTCAAAGCCGTCATTGCGATGCCGAGCATACAGAGCGACACTATTTCGCCGGTGTGCATCAGCGTGGTGCAGAGGTCGATGTTGTCATTAGGGCGGAAAACCACTCCTTGCCGTATGGCTCGTTGACGGATGTCGATGTCCAATATCAGTTTGTCGCACGACGAGAGGGCTGCCTTCATTCCCGCAAAAAACGCTGTGGAAGCAGCCCCGATTGCAAATAGCGATATTGATAGTGCCGTCATTATTTCCTAAAAGCAATGTATTGTGAAAAAACTACAAACAATTCCGTGACCAGTGTCGTGAGGACTATCTGTCCGAGGGTTTTCAAGAAGTGGTCGAATCCGAAAGTGTCGAGCATAAAAAATGCCACGTGGTGTATCAGCACGAGCAGGCTGCTGTAATAGATGTACCACTCGAAGCCCATCTGCATCAGGTATGGGCGCGTGCCGTTTTCGTAGCCGTCCCTTGGGGCAAGCATCCCGAGCACCCACGGCCTTGCAAATGCCATAAGCGTGGTGGCTCCGGCGTTGAGTCCCGGCGTGTCGCAGAATACGTCGTTGGCAAAACCCATTGCGAAGCATAGCAGCAGCAACGCCCACCTCGGCGTCTCAAACGGCAATGCAAGCACAAACAGCGTGTAGAACATCGGTGTGATGCCCCATACGCCGAGACTGATATTGTTGATAATCATCACTTGCATCAACAACAATATCAAAAACATTATCATTATCCTGCCGTATGCCCTTATGTCCATTTACTGCTCGAATTTTGACTCCTCTGCCTCCAAATCTTTGCGCTCTTGCTGATTGAGGTTTTCGATGACGAAGACGTTGGATAGGCTCTTGAAGTCGGTTAAAAGTTTTACCTTGATGGAATAAAAATTGTCGTCGCTATTGCGCTTGAAGTCCTCGATGGTGGCTACTGGTATGCCCGGAGGGAATATTGCCGAGTATCCGCTCGTGACCACCGTGTCGCCGTGGTGGAGTTCCACGTGGTTTGGTATTTCGGTGAGGGTTGCGTAGCGGTAGTCGTCGCCTGTCCACACCACAGAGCCGTAGAAGTTGTTGGTTTTGAGTTTTGCGGAGATGCCGGTCTTGCTGTTGAGCAGCGATATTGCGAGGGCGTAATGTTGTGACACAGCCACTACAACTCCCGCCGCGCCAGCCGCCGACATCACACCCATATCGGGCTTGATGCCTTGTTCGCTGCCTACGTCGAGGGTGATGAAATTGTTGCGCCGGCTTGCGGAGTTTTTGATGACGGATGCTCTGATGGCGCGGTATTCAATGCGCCCGGTGGAGTCGGCGCGGTCGTGGAATCGCGCAGTGTCCCTTACGATGAAATCGTCGGAATTGGCTCTGATGTTGGACAGCACCTGCATAAGCATTTCGTTTTCCTCACGGAGATTGAAGTAGCCGACGTAGTTCCACGTAAAATCATAGATGTTGCCTATGATGTAGTTTGCCGAGGTGTGGAAGACAGCGTTGCGCCTTCCGTTGCCGTTAACGACCATTATCAAAGACAACACTTCCAATAATATGAAAAGCAGGAGGAAATGTATCCTCCTTAGGAATTTGAGCAGGCTGTCCATCCTGTTTTGTTACTATTGAAACGAGGCTGCCGCCGCCTTCGGATTGTAATCGTATGGGCTTCGGGCAACCTCTTTTTGTTTGTTATTTCAGAAGGAACGGGAATTTATCGACGTTCTTCAATGCTATTCCTGTACCACGTGCCACGGCGTGCAGCGGGTCTTCCGACACCTTGACGGGCAGGTTGGTCTTTTCGGCGAGCCTCTTGTCGAGTCCCCTGAGCAACGCGCCGCCGCCGGTGAGGTGTATGCCGTTTTTGAAGATGTCGGCGTACAATTCGGGAGGCGTCTGCTCCAATACATTGAGGATTGCCGCCTCAATCTTGCCGAGCGACTTGTCGAGGCAGTGGGCTATCTCCTGATACGAAATCGGGATTTCCACCGGCAACGCCGTCATCTGGTGAGGTCCGCGCACCATATAGTCTGCTGGCGGGTCTTCGAGGTCGGTGATTGCCGAGCCTACGTTTATCTTGATGGCTTCTGCCGTGCGGTCGAATACCTTGATATTGTGCTGGTGGCGCATATATTCCATAATGTCCTCGGTGAAGTCGTCGCCGGCGATGCGGATGCTACGGTTGCAGACGATACCGCCGAGCGAGATTACGGCGATTTCCGTTGTACCGCCGCCTATATCCACAATCATATTGCCTTCCGGTGCTTCTACGTCGATGCCGATACCGAGCGCGGCCGCCATTGGTTCAAAAATCATCCACACGTCTCTTGCTCCTGCGTGCTCTGCGGAGTCGCGGACGGCGCGGCGTTCCACTTCTGTGGAGCCGGAGGGTATGCCCACAACGATTTTGATGGCTGGCTGGAAGAGAAGCCTCTTGCGGTTGCCCATCTTGATCATACCGCGAATCATCATCTCTGCTGCCTTGAAGTCCGCAATCACGCCGTCCCTAAGCGGACGGATGGTGCGTATATTTTCGTGCGTCTTACCGTGCATAAGTTGCGCCTTCATACCGATGGCGATAGTCTTTTCTGATGTATGGTCGATGGCGACAATTGACGGCTCGTCCACCACAATGCGGTCGTGCATTATGATGACGGTGTTAGCCGTTCCGAGGTCCATCGCCAACTCTTGCGTGAAGAATGAAAAAAGTCCCATTTTTTTTGTTTTTGTTTTTCTTGTTTTTCAAATTCCAAAAATTTGCCGTTTGTTTTTGTTTCTTGTAGTTGTCGTTTCTTTATTGCGGCAAAATTATCATTTTATTTCCAATAATACAATGATTTTGCCATAAATTTTTTTACAACATAATTTTAAACGAATTTTAATAAATTAAAACGAATTACTTGTTGTGTATCGTTGTAATTCGTTTTAATTCGCTGTAATTCGTTTTAATTATTGTTTATGCCAACATCTTTTTGATTTCGTCGGCAAGGATGTCGAGCGGGATTTCCTTCTGGACGCGCTGTTTCCACTCGTTCTTGTCGGTGATAGTGTCGGCGAGTTGCTTGCCGAGTTTGAGGTTTTTGACCGATGCAACGCCTTTGGCAGCCTCGTCGCCGCCGATGATGATGGCGAGGGGGCAATTGTTGCGGTCGGCGTATGCCATCTGGTGCTTCAAGCCGCGTTTTGCGCCGTAATATACTTCCGTGTCAATGCCGGCGGCGCGGAGTTGCATCGCCGTCTTTTGGTAGAGCGGCATCAGGTCGTCGTCAAATACAATCACAATCACTGCGCCGTCTATCTGCTCCGGCACTTGTCCAGTAAGGGTCAATAATTCCGCGAGCCTGTCAACTCCGATGGATGCGCCCGTAGCGGGTACTTTGACGTGCAACAAATTTTCCACAAGTCCGTCGTAACGGCCACCACCACAGATACTTCCTACGCGGCGTTCACGGCCTTTGGCGTCCTTGTATGTCTGCAACGATTCCACCTCGTATATTGGGCCTGTGTAGTATCCGAGACCGCGCACCATACCGGGGTCGAGTATCGCCACTTGTTCGTCGTATCCAAGGTCGGCGAGGATATGGTCGATGAGTTCGAGTTCGATGACACCTTCTTTATATGTGTCGTTTTCGTATGCGGGTTTGGATTTGAGTTTTTCGATTACGTTGCGGCGAGTGTCGTGCTGCTCAAAATCTTTTATGTAGTTGATGATGAGGTCAACGTGCTGAGCGTCGAGACCCAAGCCGGGAATCTGTGCGCCCGAAACTTCGTCCACACGTCCGCCGCCAAGTTCCTGTGCCACGGCGTCGATGCCTATCTTGTCGAGTTTGTCGATGATGCGCATTACCGACATTTCTTCGTCCTTGTCGGTGATGCCGGAGTAGGCGAGGAGTCCGTTTACAATCTTGCGGTTGTTGATTTTGATG
>JAFXMJ010000107.1 GCA_017530465.1 Bacteroidales bacterium | reverse complement strand
CTCGAATCCATCACCTGAATGGAAAACAATTTATAAATATAAATCAACGCTATTACAATGAATATCAGTCCAATAACATATTTCCTATTGCTGTACATTTTTATTCAATGCATAATTCATAATTTAATGCATAATGCAATTATGCATTATGCATTGAAACATCCCAATCCTTCCAAAAATCGGGATACGACTTTGCGACGGATTCGGCTTCATCGATGTCGATTGGTGCGTCGGCGGTGAGGGCGCAGACTGCAAGAGCCATTGCCATCCTGTGGTCGTGATGCGCCGACACGGTAACTCCGCCGTGGATTTTGCCGCCGTGAATCAGCATTTTGTTTTTATTATTGATGTCAACATTAATGCCAATTTTTGCGAACTCCTCGGCGATAGAATGTGCGCGGTTGCTTTCCTTGTGAATAAGGCGGTCGGTGCCGATTATCTCGCTGATTCCATTGCAGTTAGCAGCCAACGCCGCCAATACCGGGAATAGGTCGGGCGCGTCGGTGGCATCGAATTGGAAGGCGCGGAGGTCTTTTTTGCTGATGATGATTGCATTGCCATCAACCTCAACATCTGCCCCGCAATTCCTCAAAACGTCGATGATAGCCTTGTCTGCTTGCAACGAATTGGGATTCAAACCTTTTACGATAGCCTTGCCGCCAATTGCGCCTGCCGCGAGATGAGCCGCCGCACTGCTCCAATCGCTCTCCACGGTGTATTCGCAGCCGTTGTAATGGGCAATTGGCTCTATGTAGATGTCCTTGAAATCGTTGTTGGTGATTTTGCCGCCAAAATGCTTTACGATTTCGATGGTCATTTCCACGTATGGACGGCTGTTGATGGCGGATATTTTGATGTGCGAACTTTTGCCGGTCTTTGGCAACGCAATCAAAAGTCCTGACAGAAATTGCGAACTCTTGCTCGCGTCAATCGTTACCTCGCCGCCTTGCAATATGCCCGTGGTATGTACCGGGGCGCAATGATTGGTGAGCGTCGCTGTAACGCCGAGTTGCCTCAACGGCTCCAACATCTCATCGACAGGGCGTTTCAAGAGTGTGCCGCCGCCGGTGATTGTTACGTCGGAGCGCAACATCGAACATATTGGCGTATAGAGCCTTAACCCAAGACCCGCCTCGCCGACGTTCACGGTGTCTGCCATCGGATTTACAGACGGAATTATCTCCACGCGGTCGCTGTATTCTTCTACAATGCAGCCCAACGCCTGAGCCACACCGAGCCCCGCCCGCGAATCGTTGCTCTTGTCGGGGTTGTAAATCGTGGATTTGCCGCCTGCGAGCGCGGCTATTGCCACCGCCCTCTGCATATAACTTTTTGACGGCGGTATGGTGAGATTGGCGTCAAATGCCGAAGGTTTTAACGATTTGATCATAGAGTTTTTGTGCGGTTTGTTTTTTAGTGAGATTTTCAACGCTAATGATGCCATACGCGCAATCGGCGTACAGCGGGATGCGCTCTTGCAACATATTCTGCGCCACTTCGAGGCGGTTGTCGCATTGGAGGAGAGGACGGTTGCTTACATCAAGACCATCAATGCAATACGCTGCCGAGGCGTACAGCCAAAGTGTTACGAAATTGTCGCGGAGCACTTGACGGTTAGCGGCATTTTTTACCGTGCCGCCACCGCAGGAGAGGATTATATCAACCTCGTCGGCGTATTCGAGCAGGAGGTTGGATTCGATTTCGCGGAAATAATCTTCGCCCTTCTGTGCGAAAATCTCCGTAATCTTCATTCCTTCACGGCGTTCCAACTCGTGATCCATATCAATGAAACGGTAATTGAGTTCGTAGGCGAGTTCGCGTCCGGCAGTGGTCTTGCCCACGCCCATAAATCCCGTCAAGGCTATACGTCCCTGATAATCAAGGTGATAACTATCCAATGCGTCGTACATCACCGATGCGTCAACATCGCTGCCCGTAAAAGTATTAAAAGCCGGAACAGCCTGATTGACAAGCCAATTCCTACCCGAAAGAAAATGAAATCCAATCTTTTCGGCGGGCTTTTCAAAAATCGAATCCTTGTAATTGGCGTCCAACACCACGTGGTCGGCGGTCAATACATTAGGATCGAAAACCACCGCGCCCGACGGCAACGCCTGCACGATGATTGGGTAATTGTTGACTACGGAAGTGATGTGTTTGAGCGATGCGGAAAGCACGTTGTATTTTTGTTTCAAGGCTGCGAGAGCATCCTGATTGCGAGCCGCCACGGTAACTTCGAGACCGAGGTTTTGTCCGGCGATGATTACGGCATTGGCCGCGCCGCCCGAACCGATGACGAGCATCTTGCCCTGTTGTATGTATTCGGGGAATTTTTTTAGCGTCAATTCTACACCCGTGATGTCGGTATTGTCGCCCCAAAGACCGTCGTCGCGGCGATACACGCAATTGACAGCGTCGGCTTTTTTGGCGTTGTCGGTGAGATGGTCGATGAGCGGAATCACATCTCGCTTGAATGGCGCAGTAACGTTCATACCCTTCATATCGAGGGCTTTGAAAATATCCATTGCCTCCTGCGCCGATTCGGCGGGAAGTCGCAAATATCTGTAAGGCAAGCCATTGTGCTGTACCGCTGCGTTCATCAGCACGGGGCTGAGGCTGTGGAGCGCGGGATTGCCCGTTACAGCCATTAATTGTAAGTTCATATTATAGTTTTTTGATTTCGTTGTGGTATTCCGCAAGCCGCTGTATCGGGCGTTGGATTATCGAATATATCGAGAGTCCGTGGAAGCGTGCCGCGTCCTTCAATATGTCGGCAAAATTGTAGGCTATGGAACCCACAAAACCGATTCCGAAATTTTTGGGACGGTTGAGGCGGATGATGTTGCGGTTGAAGAAGAGGTCAAACTCCGTCAATACGAGATTCCTGAAAATATTGTCGCTGATGTGGTCGTTGATGAAAGGCACAAGGCTCGCCAAAAATTGAGCCGGGGTCTCGCTGCGATACACTCCGTATATCACATCGTCGTACCCTATCATACACTCGCGCTCAAACATTTGGCGGTACATATCGGGGATTTCGCGCTTGTAGATGGCATTGACGAGCCGCTTGCCGATGCTTGCGCCGCTGCCCTCGTCGCCGAGGATATAGCCCATCGGCGGGATGTGTTCGGTAATGTCGCCGTCGATATATACACCCGAATTACAGCCGGTGCCAAGTATTGCAGCGATGCCGCTGTCAGTCTTGAACAATGCACGCCCCGCAGCCACGAGGTCGCTGTGTGTGTTGATTTTTGCGGAGGGGAATATCTTGGCAAGCACGCCGCTCACTTTTTCGGATGCGTCGCCGCCAATACACCCCGCGCCGTAAAAAAATATTTCGTCTATCGTGCCGGGATCTACATTGCCTGCAACAGCCTGACTTACTGCCTTTTCCATCGCCTCTACGCCGGTGTGTACGGGGTTGAACCCGTTGCCGGAGAAGATGTTGACATTATCGCCGTCAGACACTGCCCAATCGCATTTGGTAGCCCCGCAATCTGCTATGAGGAACATATTATTTTTGCTCATTGAAAGTGTTGTTTGTCGGGTGCTAAGTTACAATTATATT
>JAFXMJ010000106.1 GCA_017530465.1 Bacteroidales bacterium | reverse complement strand
GGAAACTCCAAACGACAAGATTATTTTCAGCCTGCAAAATGACCCATTGAAGCATAGTCCTTTTTTTCAGCCTGCAAAATGACCCATAAACCGTTTTTTATTGGTGATTGATGCTAATTTCCCTTATTTGTTCTTCAAGAAACCGCTGAGGGTATTGAGCAGGACGTTGATTTCGATGGGCTTGGTGAGGTAATAGTTGCAACCGGCGGCGATGGTCTTTTCCTTCTCACCGGTGAGCGCGTAAGCGGTCTGTGCTATTATTATTACGTCCTTATTGAACTCGCGGATTTTGGCGGTGGCGTCGTATCCGTTCATTACAGGCATCTTGATATCCATAAGGATGAGGTCGATTTCGGGATGCTCCTTCATGACATCCACAGCCTCCTGACCGTTGCGAGCCCAAAGCACCTTAGCCTTAGTCTCGGCGAGCACTTCCTGCATGTATGCGACGTTCATATCCTCGTCCTCTGCCACGAGAATCACCTTGCCATCGAGCGACGCCTCGCCATTGCCGTCGGAAGATGCGCCATACTCGTCGGCGGTATTGAGTTCGGGGTCGTAAGGCATCGTGAAGAAGAATGTAGAGCCAACACCTTCCTCGGATTCCACCCACATCTCGCCGTCAAGAAGTTCGACGAGCTTTTTGGAAATTGTGAGACCGAGGCCTGTGCCAGTCTGATTTTTGTCGTCCTTCTGCTCTATCTGGCCAAAACGCTTGAAAATAACATCGAGCTTGTCCTTGGGCATACCGACGCCGGTGTCTTTCACGTAGAAGAGCAGCTTGTCGGGGCCACTGAACTTGTAGCCAAACTCAATGAAGCCCTCCGTGGTGAATTTCATTGCGTTGCCGATGAGATTGTTGAGAATCTGCTTGAGGCGGAATGGGTCGGTATTGATATTGAAATCGTCTGACTCCACAGCCTTTTGCATCTTGAGCTCAAACGACTTGTTTTTCATATCGTTAATCTGGTACTGCGAGATGTAAATCTCGTTCATAATCGGATTGAGCTGCACGATGCGCGGCTTCACCTTGAGCTGTCCAGCCTCTATCTTGGAGATGTCGATGATGTCGTTGATGAGGTTGAGGAGGCTCTTGCCGCTATTGATGATGAAAGAGAGGTATTTCTCCTTGTTTTTGTCGAAGCTGCCCGGCTTTGTGAGCAGTTCGGAGAATCCAATGATGGAGTTCATCGGGGTGCGGATTTCGTGGCTCATATTGGCGAGGAAGGCAGATTTGAGCTTGTCTGACTCCTCGGCGCGGCGGCGTGCCTCCACGAGTTCGCGCTCATACTGCTTGCGGGAGGTGATGTCCTTGATGGTGACTACGCTGCCCGAATTTTCGTCGCCACGGTATGGAATTACAGAAACTTCGGCGTCAAACACCTCGCCATTCTTCTTGATGGCTGGTGCTTCAAAAGTCTGCGCGGTAAACTTGCAATTGCCAGTCTGTCTGAAACGTCCTATCTCCTCCTCAAACATCTGCCATTGGTCTTTGGGGATGATGAGCGACTGGAATGGTGCGCCGATAGCCTCGGCAACGGTATAGCCCGTAATACGCTCGGCTGCGGGATTGAACGACGAAATCCTCATCTCAGAATCAAGTCCTATGATGGCGTCGAAGGACGACTTATTGACTTTGGAGAATATTTCGCTGGTGGTCTGCTCCTTCTTGCGGGCGGCGTCGCGCTCTTCCTCGCGCTCCTTGATGGTGTCCATCATAGAGCAAAAATGCTGGCGAAGCACTCCCACCTCGTCCTTGCCGGTGTCCTTGAGCTGCGGCATCGAATAGTCGCCGCTCTTGATGATGTGTTCCATCGTATCGGAAAGCTCCGTGATGGGCTTTACGAGCAGCTTGTTGAGCAGCAGCACTACCACAACTACCACAAGAAGGGTCAAGCCAAGTTTTGTAAGCGTGCTGATGAAAAACTCATGCTTCATTATCTGTATCGACTTGGTGTTAAACTTGGCGTACACCATGCCTAATAATTCGTTTTGGTATTGTATTGGCTCTGTCGCAAAGATATACTTTCCATCCTCCGAGAAATACACTGACGATTCCCTGCCCACTGGCTGTGCCGCCAATGATGCCGACCGGTCGTAATTGGCGAGGATGTTGCCCTTGAGATCGTAGATGTGGACGTTTTCGAGTTCTTCGAAAGACTTGATATTTTCGAGTGATTTTTGTATTTCCTTCGTTTTTGCAAAGTCAACCGAACTAACGTTGCGGTCGGCTATCATCTTTGCAATCTGTGAACTCGACTCCTTCACGTACTCATTGACGTATGTGTCGTTGGCTGACTGGAACGACAAGGCGGTGATGATTTCTGCCGTAATCACCACCGCAAGCATTGCGGCGATAAGCTTGTACTTGATTGGCAAGTTTGCGATGAACTTTTTCATACCGGTTTATTTATTTTTGTGTTATTAATGCTTGTTCTATACTATTGTTTGCGATACTTGTGGTCTGGCGCGAGTATATGCGCGCTTATATCGAGAGACGAAGCCAGCACGGCATCCTTATTATATAAGTAAGAGAACTCCTCCGTGCCACCGTCATGCTTGACGTAAAACATGCATCCCTTATCCAGAATGTCCATATCGTTGGTGATTGTGAGTATATGACGCCCCGCCGCCATCTCGATGATCTTGTCGGCATCGACGCTGGTGCCCGATTCTATGAATATGACATCCGCTTGCGAGATGGCTTCCTCGATGTTGGAGATGCGCTTTATCTCCACATCGCTGTCGAGAATCTTGCTATTGGCGCCATTGTCGAGAGCGAGCTGAAACGTTTCGTCCGACTGCGGCGCAATCATGATGGTCGTCTTGCCATTCTGCTTGTCGGCAGGCCACGAGGCGTACTTGGCAAGCTTGATGACACCTTGGATGTCGCTCTGCTGTGCCTGCACCTCCTGATTGCCGTCCACGGGATACAAGAACAAAAGTAATAATATGTTGATTATACAATTGAGCATAATTGGCTTGTTTTATCTTTCAATTCTTAATTTTGTTCGGTCTGTGGTGTCTCGCCGCCATCGTCCTCGTAATCCTCGTCAGGTACTTGCCCGTTGATTATCTGCTGCAAGCGTGCGATTTCTTCGTCTTTGAGTTTTACTTTTTCTTTTAGTGTGTTTTCGATTTTGCGACTCTTTGTAATACGTTTTTCAAGCTCTTTCTTGTAGAACTGCGCACTTTGGTTGGCCTTGTCCATCTTCTGACGGTTGTCGGCGTTGTTGCGCTTGGTCTCCACAAGCTCGCTGTTGATGGTGGCAATCTCCATGTCCTTGCTCTGCAATGTCTTCTTGAGGCTGCTGAGTTCAGCGGAGAGCTCCTTGTTGGTATTTTTGGCTTTTGAGAGTTCATCCTCGGTATTCTGCTGTCCGGTGATGTCGGCGGCAAGGCAGAGTATGCGGCTAACATTGTTTTCGGCGTCGTATATCGGGATGAAGGTGTTCTTGATTTTTCGGATGTCCTTGTTGATCTTAAACTCGATGGTGTAAGTCTCTGTGGTGCCTTGTTTTACATTGTCCCACACCTTCTTAAACTCATCGTACTTGGAGAGAGTGAGTTGCAGGATTTCGTAAACGTTTTTGCGGCGTATGTCGTTGACATCGAGGGTGTAGCGCAATGCAAAACGGCGATTGGCCTCCAAAGTGTCGCCCTTGGTGCTGAATATCGCCACAAGCATGGTCTTGTTCAATGCGTTGTTTACCTGCTCGATTTGGTTGAGTTCGTTTTGCGTGGTCATCACGAGGCCATTGAGCGTCTCGATTTCGTTCTTGAGCTGGTCTTCGCGCTCCTCCATCTGCTTCGACTGCTGCCGCGACTGCTGGAGCAGCAATGTGGTCTGCTCGTTGATTTTGGCATTAGCAATGGTAGAAGCGATGTTTTCGGAAATCCTTTCCACAAACTGTATCTGGTACTGCTCAAACTTGACGAACGCCGCAAACTCCATTACGCCGTACAGATAGTCGTTGTAGAGCAACGGCACAAACATCAATGCCTTTGGCTTTGCCTGACCGAGTCCCGAGCCAATCTCGGTATAATTGTCAGGCACATCGTTGATGATTATGGTGTGCTTTTCCATTGCGCACGCGCCTATAATGCCCTCGTCGATGGCGAGTATGCGCTTGTGGAACCTCTGATGCCCAAATGCAAACACAGCGTACAGCTCAAAACATTCTGTATTCTTGTCGTCAGGCATTGTGGTGCGTATGAAAATACCACCCTGCGTCACATTGATGTATGGCACGAGCTTGTCCATAACGGCGTTGCAGAGGTTGTGGATGTCAGAGATGTTGTTACGCAGAATATCGGAGAATATGGAGTGACCCTCGGTAGCCCACTGGTTTTGGCGTTCCTCGTTGAACCTCTGTTGCTCCTTCTCGCTGGTCTCTATCATATCGTTGCGGAGCGTGACAAGCGTAGAGCCAATGGGATTGTTGGTGATGGGTGGAGACTGGGGCTGATTGGCAAGGGTATCCTGTAGCGATGCATTTTCCGCCGTAGTTGTCTTCACCGGAGTTCCGCAACCTACGCAAAATTTCGCGTCATCTGGCAATTTATTTCCACATTTTGTGCAAAACATCCATTATCCTCCTTGAATAATCATTCTATTAGTG
>JAFXMJ010000105.1 GCA_017530465.1 Bacteroidales bacterium | reverse complement strand
TTGGCGACCTCATCATCGACCACCGCGAATACACGCAGACCAACGGCGTCAACAATGCGTTGAGGGTCAACGGATTTGGTGCGCCGAGGTGCTATCTGACGGATTTGGTGCGCAAGCATCAATTCAAGAATGTAAGTTACGGCGAGGATTACGACCTGTGTCTGCGGTTGAGTAGGCGTTACAAGGTGTCGAGGATTTTTGACGTGCTGTACCTCTGCCGCCGTTGGGGGCAAAATTCCGACGCCAACCTCACGCCCGAAAAACTCGCCGACTTCAACCGCAAGAAAGACCAGTTTAGGAGCGAGGAGATGATTCAGAGGATGAGATAATAATGAGAGTATTTCTCTTTATTCCATATACTTTTTTTGGCTAAGGGCTTCTGGCAACGGAGGCTCTTAGTTTTTTTGTATGGGGTGGATAGCTTTTCATCCTACGATGATTTTTTATTTGTCTAAAATTAAAATAATTTTTAATTTTGTACCCTGAAAATTAAAGAAACATACAACAAATGAAATATCTATTTCTATTAATCATTCTGTTCCTGACTTGCGCCTTGAACATCTGCAACGCACAGCAAAAATACACCATCAGCGGCTACATCACTGACGAAAAATCGTCGGAAACAGTAATCGGCGCTACTGTCCTCGACAAAACCTCACATTATGGCGCAATCTCCAACGCCTTCGGTTTTTATTCGTTGACACTCGGCGAAGGCGGTCATCAGTTGCAATATTCATACGTGGGCTACGCCGCGCAAAATGTATCATTGACGCTTACAAAAGACACTGTAATCAATATCAAACTCTCCGAAAATACTGAACTTGGCGAGATTGTGGTATCCGCGCAAAAAGAGGAGACCGGCATTTCGTCAACTGGTATGGGCAGTATGGACATTCCTGTAAGGGTCATTGAACACACTCCGAGCATTTTGGGCGAGACCGACGTCATCAAGACTATACAGTTTGCGCCGGGTGTTCAGCAAGGCGTTGGCGGCTTGTCGGCGATGTTTGTGCGCGGCGGTGGCGGCGACGAAAATTTGATACTCCTTGACGGCAGCCCAGTCTATAAAATTGACCATTGTTTTGGATTTGTCTCGGTTTTCACGCCTGAGGCGGTCAAGAAGGTAAGTTTTTACAAATCGTCGTTTCCCGCTCGGTACAATGGCAGGGCGTCGTCGGTAGTTGACGTAAGAACCAAGGACGGCGATATGCAAAAATTTCACGGCAGTTTTTCTGTGGGATTGCTCACGTCTCGATTCACTTTTGAAGGTCCAATTAAGAAAGACAAAACATCCTTTATGCTCTCAGGCAGAACCACTTACCTGAATCTTTTGGCGGCTCCGGTGATGAAGGCTTTTATGGATGGCACGATGTTTTCGTATTGGTTTTATGATGTTAATGCCAAAATCAATCACAAGTTTTCGGACAAAGACCGCTTGTTTGTAAGTTTTTACAATGGCATCGACCGTTTTGCGCTCAAAGAAAAGAAATCGCGCACTGAGGATTACCCGATTTATGATGACAATGGTTATAATATAATCGGGTCTGGAACAGATACTTATAAAACCAGCGACAAATACGTCCTCAATTGGGGCAATACGCTCGCCACGTTGCGGTGGAACCACGTCTTTTCTTCTCAGTTGTTTGCCAACATCACTACCGCCGTCAATAGGTTTGGTATGAAGATTGGCGGCGAGCAAACTTACAAGTACACAGATTTTTACGACTTCCATAGTTCGTACAACAAATCAAAAATTCTGGACGTGTCTGCCGCTGCCGACTTCGATTATATGCCCGACGTAAGGCACAATGTAAAATTTGGCGTCAACTATACGCACCATATTTTTTGCCCCGAAAGCACAGTTGCCAAATACAAGACCAAAAGCAACGATTACAACCGCGACACCATTGCAAACTCGCCACGCGGCGGGGATTATGACGCCGACGAAATTGCCATATACGCCGAGGACGATTGGAAAATCTCTGACTGTCTGCATGTAACACCGGCGTTGGTGTATTCTTTGTTTAGTGTTGATGGCAAGACCTACGGCAACTTCCTGCCAAGGGTTTCATTGAAATATTTGCCGATGGATTGGTTGATTTTCAAGGCGTCATATACGCGAATGAGCCAATGTGTGCATCTCCTTACGTCGTCGGTGCTATCGATGCCGACAGATATTTGGGTGCCTGTCACCAAAAGCGTCAAGCCCGAAATTTCGCAGCAATGGAGCCTTGGCGCATATTGCACGCGGGTGCCGGGTTGGGAGTTTTCGGTGGAGGCGTATTACAAACTGCTTGACAACGTGATTGAATACAAGGACGGTATGAGTTATATGGGCTTTTCGGATTCGTGGCAAAATCTTGTCGCAATGGGGCAGGGCACGTCCAAGGGCATAGAATTGTTGGTACAAAGAAACAAGGGACGCGCAACAGGTTGGATTACATACACGTTGAGCAAGGCTGAACGCAAATTTTCCAAGGAATCGGGCATCAACGCCGGTCTAAAATTTCCTTTCACCTACGACCGCCCTCACTGCATCAACATTGTCTATAATCAGAAGTTCAACGATAGAATAGATTTTGATGCGACGTGGACGTTCCATTCTGGTTCATTTACCACAATGTCAAATACTTACGAAACGGTCTATTTGCCCAAAGATGTCGATGGTAGGATATGCGATTATTATGACAGCAATGGCAATTATCATAATTTTGACGACCCCAGGGAAGGTATGACAGCGTATGTGGAACACCGCAACAATTTCCGTATGCCATCCTCGCATATTCTGAGCGTTGGCATCAACTTCCACAAACAGAAAAAACACTGCGAACGTATCTGGAATTTCTCTGTTTACAATCTCTATTGCGCTCATAATCCGATGTTTGCGCAGAGATGGGATTACGAGAGGGGACACGATTATATAAGTGTTACGAGCATCCTGCCCGCTGTGCCGTCGTTTACATTAACATATAAATTTTAACAAAAAATGAAGACTATAATATACATTATGTTTGCCGCTGTGCTGATGTTTGCCTCCTGTGATAAGGAATATCCGCTCAGTCGCATCGGCAATACGGAAGGCGTACTGTGTCTTAATGGTTATCTCTACGCCGATTCCACCGACAATACAATAATCCTCACCGCCACGGGCGAAAATTATCCCGCCGTGGCAAAAGATGCCAAGATTGATTTTTATGTCAACGGCGCATTGAAGGAGTCGCTTGCCGCCAAGGATACCGAAGATGGCAAAACGTATCACTTGCACACTGTATTCCATCCGGGTGACAATGTGCGCTTGGAAGCCTCTGCGGGCGGCAAGAGCGTCTGGATGGAAGACGTTGCGCCACAGATGCTTGACGACCTTGATGTAGTAATTACGCCGATGCTCGACAAGCCTTTCACCAACAACGACGGCGATAGCGAAACCGACAATTTCATTTCCATAAACGCCACTTTTTCGGACAATCCCGATATGGACGATTTTTACTCCATTGATGTTGAGATGTATGACAGCGTAGTGTATTATAATGACTATTACTATGATAGAGAACATATATTGGATTCAATACTAATACGGAGCGAGGAATGGGAAGGCCAAATATATAATGAGTACAAATATAAATGTTATAATTTGGTTGGTGACAATAGTGATTATTATTATAAACGTGACAGCGAATTGATTTTCGGCGACGAGGTGATTCTCCAAGACGACATTTTGAGTACGCCGTCAATAGATTTTTCGTCGGAAAATCCATTTGAACAGGAAGGCTTTTACAAGATGCGAAATCATTTCCACATATTTTCGGATATGCGTTTTGCTGGCAAAAAATGCGATATGACTGTATTAAGAAAAGGGTTCGTTTCCGACGGCACTTGGCCCTGCCGAGAGGAAGATTTGTCGGATTCCATATATGCATCGGCGTCATTTACTGCCGCCACTGTCGTAATCAACAGACTTTCTGAAAGTTGCTACCGTTATCTAAAAATGGCAAACGGCGTTGTGATGGGTTATTATCGTGATTATGACGCGCTCATCGACCCCATCAAGATGCCTTCCAACGTCCACGGCGGCAGCGGCACTGTTGGTATAATTACCCGCAATAGCAAGCGAATCGTGATTTATGACAATTACAAGGGCAAGCCGTATTACGAACCCAACCGTAGATGGTGATTAAAACGAGACAATTTTTACATCAAAATTTTAACCAAACCCTGTACTATGTTTGTCGCCGTGCAATGTCTTCCATTACACGGCGATAATTTGTTTTTATGCTGTTCCCGTTGACTTCTTGCTTATAATCCACAGCCCCAACGCCGTTATTCCGCCGTTGTACAGCAGCAATTCATACCCCATCTTGTAACCACAAAACCATTCCTCAGAATTGAGGCTCAGCACGAGGCAGATGAGCGGCGAAAGTATGCACACAGCTGGCACCCAACGGTCGCGCACCACACGTTTAGTATATAGTCCAAAGAAATACAATCCCAACAACGGCCCGTATGTGTAGCTTGCCACCACATATACCGCGTCTATCACGCTATTGTCGCCGATGACGCTAAATGCGCATATCAATAGTCCCATTATCACTGTGTTGACAATATGGACGATGCCTCGCGTGCGGCGGAGTTTGGTCTCGTCTTCGTGCTTGTCGGCGCGGAGAATATCTACGGTGACGGAAGTAGTCAACGCCGTAACAGCCGACCCCGCCGACGAAAATGCCGCCGCTATCAGTCCCAAAACAAACAGGACGCTCACAGCCGCCGGCAAGAATTGATGTCCGGCAGCGTCCGCGCCCGTGGCGAGGTAGGGAAACAGTTCGTCAGCCTTCAACGGGTTGCCGCTCAGGTCTGCCAATTGTCCGTCCTGGAAAATTCCCAACTGCCCCGCGTATTGGTACAGCAAAACGCCCAACGCAAGAAACAGCAAATTGACCGGCAGGAAACTGAATCCGTAACTTACAACGTTTTTCTGCGCGTCCTTCAACGACTTGCAACTCAAATTTTTCTGCATCATATCTTGGTCGAGTCCTGTCATTGCTATCGTGGTAAACATTCCCGCAAAAAACTGTTTGAAGAAGAATTGCTTGTTGTTGACGTCGTCAAAATACCAAATCCTCGACATCGGCGAATCCAC
>JAFXMJ010000104.1 GCA_017530465.1 Bacteroidales bacterium | reverse complement strand
GTGAGGGCAAACAACTGTATCAACGCTCTTAATATCTCTTCACTCATGATGCTGTCCTTCTAAACGGTTAGCTTATTTTTTACTGACGATTTTTGTTTTGTTGACTTACTCTGTCACAATTTAAACTTGTGGCTGCAGGAATACTATATCGAGTACGGCACCTGTTCGAAAGGCACGTCAACGATGTCGGAATACTCCTCGCCGGCCTCTTCCATGTCTTCGTCATCATCGGGGTAATGCCACTTGACGAGCACTTCGTGACCGTCGTTGTTGATGTCCTCGAGCTTGAGGAGCACGTCGAGCAAGAGCTTTGACGAAGCCATGTTGAAGTACTCGAGCTTGAAGTTGAAGACTGTCTTGTCAAGGGGGTCGTTCTTGTACTCGTCGAGCCATTCGAGGATGGGCTTGTAGAATACCACAACGTCTTCGGGCAGCGAGCGTCCGGAGATTTCAAAGATGTTGTTTTCCTTGTCCAATATAACTGTGGGTGTATCGTCTGTACCCTGTATTTTTATAACTGACATAATTATGTAGATTTATTCTTTGATTCGTGAAATAGTTGATGTTAATACGAAGAACGAATTGACATTGTCAATCGTCAGGAAGCTGTATAACAACTTCTGTCCAGTCTTGCGGGCGATGTCGATGAAGCCCAATCCCGCGCCGCCACGGTCGGATATGCTTCCCTCCCGCATCTGCTGTTTGTAGAGCTTGTTGAGTCCGTCCTTGTCTTGCTTGTTGACGTTCTCGAGTATCGACCGAAGCTTTTCGACATTAGCATTCTTGATGATGTTGCCGGTGGTGACGTTGTATTCCGTCGCCGCCTTCGACACCATAAAAATGCCCCTGCCATCCTTAGCCGATTCGTTGGCATTGCCTTCGGAGTGCTTGCTAATGTTCTGTAGGCATTCCACCATTACGTGGAACACCTTTTTCTGAACGGAGCTTGGGTCCTCCTCACGCGCCATATTGGTCTCGGCGAGGGAGGTGAACGCCTTCGTTATCTGGTGCGTTATCTCTCCTTCGTAGGCCAAGTTGATGTTGTTTCGCTTCATCTTCACGTAGAAGTCGTAAACAAAATCAAGCGACTCGTTATGATTTTTTGTGTTTGCCATAATATTTTGTCGTGTTGTATATTATGATACTATTTTAAAACTCTATTCCTATGAGCAGGATGTCGTCCACCTGCTTATTGTCACCCTTGAACTCCAAGAAGTCCTTCTCAAAGAGCTCCTTGTACTGCTGCATCGAAAGCTCAGGATTGGTCTCTATAAGCTCCTTGATGCGTCCCGGGCGGTATTTGCGTCCATCTTCGCCACCTATCTGGTCGGGAAGACCGTCTGAGAAGAAGAAGCATTTTTCTCCGGGTTTGAAGTTGATTTCGTAATCTTCAAACTTCTTCTCTTCCCTGCCCTTGCGCGGCGGCTTGCCGCCGATGGCTTGCGCAGTACCCTTGTACTGAACCAGTTCGCGCTGTGCATTGAGGTAATACAGCGGCCTGTGCGCGCCGGAAAAGTGAAGTACACCTTTCTCGAAGTTTATTTTACATAAAGCAATATCCATGCCATCCCTTGCTTCCTGCTCCTCGCTATCTTGTTTTAATGTATGGCGGACACCAAGGTGCAACTGGTCGAGCACCTGTCCTGCATGCAGCGATTCTGCGTGGTCGGCTATGATATTGAGGTTGAAATACCCTATGAATGAGAGCAATGCGCCCGGCACGCCGTGTCCTGTACAATCGACCGCCGCGATATACACATTGTCGTCCTTCTCGAAAAACCACGGGAAGTCGCCGCTGACCACGTCCCTCGGCCGGTAAAACATAAAGAACTTCGGCAGCCGCACCATAATGGCGTCGAGGCTCGGTATAATCGCCGACTGGATTCTCTGGGCGTAGTTGATGGACTCGGTGATGGATTTGTTCTTCTCTTCGATTTCCATCTCGATGCGCTTGCGCTCGGTAATGTCGTGCGCCACAAAGAGCACGGTCTCCAGTTCCTTCTCCTTGTTGAACTCGGGGATGGCGTTGAACTGGATTATCATATCCTCGCCGTCCTCGCCAACATTCGGGAAGGTGGTCTCGGTATCGAACATACGCTGGTTTTGAACCACCTGTTCCAGAGCCTCCTTGAAGAAAGCACGGATTACGTCGTTAATCTTTATCTCGTCTATCAGCTTGGATACAATTTCGTCTTTCTTGAGTCCCACAATCATCTGACCAACGGGGTTCACATAGAAGAACTTGCCTTCGGGGCTCAGACGGAGGATAGCGTCGAGAGAGTTCTCCGACAATGCCTGCATCTCACCTGACATACGCTGCGCCTTCTCTGCAATCTTGCGCACGGTGATGTCGCGGGTATTGAAGATAATGCCCTGGATGGCGGCGTTGCTCAAGAGGTTGCGACCCGTAGCCTCAAGCCACAGAGTCTCTGTCTCCGACTTCTTAAACTGGTACTCGAAGGTGACGGGAGCTTCAGGGTGTGCCAAAAGCTGCTTGAACACGTCGTGGAACTTGTGGCGGGAGTTGTCGTCGAACTTCTCGATGGCACTCTTGCCCACAATATAATCTGGCTCGTAGCCCAAGATGCTCTTGGACGACGGGCTTTCGTATGTGACAAGCATATTTTCGTCGTAGATGGAGATGACCTCGGATGCATTCTCGAGGAGGGCGTACTGACGTTTTTGACCACGTTCCACCTCGCGAATCTGAGCCTCCAATTTCTTGTTGGTGTCCTGGAGGTCGAGCTGTGCCTTCTGCATCGCCTCGGCATTCTTGCGGAGTTCCTCTTCGTTCTTCTGCAACTGCTTGGTCATTTCCTGAGCGTCGCGGAGGAGTTTCTCCGTCTGGGTGTTAACCTTGAGGTTGAAGATGGTCTGCGCGATAATTTCGCTCACCTCTTTTACAAGGTTGAGCGTCTTGTTGGGCAGGTCGGGCAGGAGCGACGCAAATTCGATGACGCCCTGAAGCTTTTCGTCGTTGATGAGCGGCGAGAGCAGGAGAGTCTGCGGCTTTTGGTCGCCGAGGATGCCGGAGCTGATGGTCACGTAGTCGGCAGGGATTTCCTTGCGGTAGATGATGTCGCGCTCGAAGGCGGCCTGTCCCACAAGTCCAACGCCTATCTGGAATTCCTGCGTGATATATTTTTTGCGGTTGTAGGCGTATGTGGCGATATTGACAAGGGTCTTCTTGTCGTCGTCGTATAGATAGAACGCGCCTTGCACCGCGTTGATAAATTCGATGAGGTTTATGATGGTCTCGTATGCGAGGTCATTGATGCTATTGCGCTGACGGAGGATGTCGCCCACGATTTCCTTGCCTTTTGCAATCCACGCCTGCTCAGCCTCACGCTGCGACGTAGCCACAAGGTTGTTTTTCATTATAAGGAGCGAACGTCCGAGGAGGTCGTCTTGATCGATGTCGCTATTGTCGAAATAGAGGTCGCCTTCACCAATTCGCTTTGCAATCATCGAGTTTTTGCGGAAGATTTCGTTCTTTTCGGCAAGCATCTGCTCGAGTTCCTCGTTCTGCTTGCGGTTTCGACGGGCGAAATAATTGAAGATAATGCCAATTACAAACGGCGCAAGGTCGATGATATACAGCATCGGGGTGCGCTCATGCAGGTAGAGAATCTTGGTGATGTCAAACTGGATGTGCTTCATCTGGAAGTCTGCCAGTATGGCGACGACAGGGAACAGCAAGCCAATGGCAAAGCCTATGATGGTGTATATCAACACCATGTGGGGACTGCTTACAATCCCCTCCCCTTTGGTCGATATGTCGGTTTTCTGTCTTGCCATTTTTGTTGTCAAATTCGGTTGCTAAATTACAGAATTTTACACGGAAAAATAAATTTTTCTGTGATTTTTTTTTATTTATCCCAGCTTTTTAGCCAGTTTCGGTATCTTTCGTCAAGCGACGAAAGCGATTTGCCGCTCTCTGCAAGGCTGTTAATCTTCTCCAACTCACCGAGTTTTGTCTTGAACTCCGTCTCGTTTTTCATAGAGGAGCGCAGTCTTTCGTGCAAATCTTGGTTTTGTGTCTTCATTATCTCCACCTGCTTCATCGCCTGTTCCTCGATTTCCTTGTGGACGGTGATGTCAAACGCGGTATAGAGCACCTTGAACACCTTGCCGTCGGTATCCCTAACGGGGGTGTACTGGTTGATAAGCCAGATGTCGTTGCCGGTGAGCTTCGACTTACGTTTTACAGTCATCTGGTGCATATTACCCTCGCAAACATTTTGCCATAATGCCTTAAACTCCACGATTTCTTCGTCGGGGATGAAGGTGAGGATGTTTTTGCCCTTGGTCTGCTCGTAGTCGTATCCCATTGTCTTGATGTGCTTTGCATTTGCGAACAAGAGGTTGCCCTCCACGGAATATTCTGCACGCATCATGGTCTCGTCTATGGCGGTGAGCACGGAGGTCATCTCGATACGGTTTTTAGCCATGCTTTCCTGCGTGGCTTGCAGCATCTCTGCACGCTCCTGCTCCACAGCGAGGAGCTGCTTGTTTTTCTCCTCGATGTTTTTCTGCTCGGTGATGTCGTTGGCGATGTACAACACGCGCACCACGTTGCTGTTTTGGTCAAAAATCGGGGTGTACTGCGAGAGAAGCCAGATGTTGTCGCCGTTTTTGCTCTTTTGGTTGACAATCTTCTGGTAAGACTGTCCCGCGCAGATGTTCTGCCAAACGATGTCGAAATTGTCGAGGTATTCGTCGGAAAGTATCGACCTGATGTTGCGACCAAGCAACTCGTCCTTGCGGTAGCCGAGCGCTGAGAGGTATTTTTGGTTGGCGGATTCGATTTTGCCTTCGGGATCCAGCTCCGCCTTGAGAAGGGTCTCATCGACGGCAGAAAGAATACCCGACATCTCCGCCTCACGACGCTGCGATTCGTCGCGGGCGTTGGTCATCTC
>JAFXMJ010000103.1 GCA_017530465.1 Bacteroidales bacterium | reverse complement strand
GTCCCTGTCTGTAAGCCATTATCAATTTGCGGAGATTTTCGATTTGTACCATAAGTTCTTTGCCACGGTCTGTGTCGCGGACGAGCATACGGTGGTATTTGAACTCTTCGAGCTGGACGCGGCTGTGGATGTCCGAGCCTTCCTGTACCGCCTTTTCCTTGCTCTCAAATGGCTCGTGCTGAACGAGTTGGAGTCCGTGCGAATTGTATATCAACGTGTAGCCCGCAATGCCGGTGGTCTTGTGGTAAGGTTTGGAAAGTCCGCCGTCGATGACAAGACGCTTGCCGCCCGCACGCATCGGAGATTCGCCATGAGTGGCGCGGACGGGGATGTGTCCATTGATGATGCGCGATTTTTCGGGGTCGAGCCCAAATTCGCGCATTATGTTGTCGCAGGTGTCGGCGTTGTTGGCAAGGATGTAGTACGGGCCTTTTTCTTCTTTGATGAGTTGTTCGTCCTTGATGAAATAACGCTCGAATGTGGTCATCTTGTCCTTGTTGTAGAGCGGTGAATCGGGGCCGCACCAGAGGTACCACATGTAGTCGAGGGCTTTGGATTTTTCGTCGGTGCCTTCGGGACCGAAGTAGGCGCGGCGGATGAGTTGGTCGATGCGCTCCATGAGTGCGCGGCCCTTGTATTTTTTGCCGTCGATGTTTACTTCCGTAAAACTTCCGTCCTCGTTGAGCGGGATTGCGGCGTGGTAGAGTAGGCAATTGTTGCGGACGAGGAACAGGCTGCCGTGCTTGTAGATGCAGCGCATGTGGTTTTGGAGTTTTTCGCTGTGGGTAAATGAATGGTAGAGTTGCTGCATCAATTGCTCCTCCTCGCTACTCAATTTGTATGGGTCGGCGGGGTCTATCGTGGGGAAATTGTGGTCGCAAAGTGCGTATTCCTTGCCGTTGATGGTTATAGTACCTTTCTTATAATCAATGAGATGCAACAGCCTGCGGTCGTCCATCTTGTATTCGGGGCGGCGTTGGATTATCTGACCTTCGAGTTTGAATTGAATGATGGAAATAGCCTTGTGCATCCTCGCCATGAGTTGCATCGAGCGGCTCATCCGCGAATTTTCCTCAAAATCACAGGTTTGGAACGCCTCGCAGCGGTCGTTGCCGTAGGTATCGTAGGCAAAATTGGCAAGTGGCAGGAGGTTGATTGAATAGCCTTCTTCGAGGGTCTCCACGTTTGCGTATCGTATGGAAATCCTTACAACATTGGCTATTAGCGCGAGGTTGCCCGCCGCCGCGCCCATCCATGAGATGTCGTGATTGCCCCATTGAATGTCAAAATTATGATAGTTGGAGAGGGTCTCCATAATGTCGCACGCGCCGGGTCCACGGTCATAGACGTCGCCCACAATGTGCAGATTGTCAATTACAAGGCGGTGGATGAGTTGGCAGATTGCAATGATTACTTTTTCGGAGCGGCCAATCTCCACGATTGAATTGATTAGTTCGGCGTAATAGTTTTGTTTATCTACCGAATCCTCGTTTTCGTATAATAATTCTTCGATGACGTATGCAAATTCGGCGGGCAGGAGTTTGCGGACTTTGGAGTGTGTGTATTTGCTACTTACCACTCTCGCCACTGCAACTACCTGATACAGAGTGGTTCTGTACCAATCGTCGATGTCCTTTTCCTTGTTGCGGAGGAGTGCAAGTTTTTCGGATGGGTAATATATGAGTGAACAGAGCGCGTTTTTGTCGCTCTGCCGCATCGTCATTCCAAATATGTCGTCAACCTTGCGCCTGATGACGCCGGAAGCGTTTTTCAAGACGTGTGTGAAGGCTGTAATCTCGCCGTGAAGGTCGCTGAGGAAGTGTTCAGTGCCTTTGGGTAGGTCGAGAATCGCCTGCAAATTAATGATTTCCGTTGCGACGCTCGACACGTCGGGGAATTTTTCGGAGAGCAACTGCAAGTACCGCTCGTCCTGTATTAGTTCTTCTATTGATGTGGTTTTCATTGTCTTTACCAACTATTTGTCGTCGTAGTGTCCGTATGCAGCGAGGACATCTACATAGACCTCAGTTTCGTATATACGGTACACCATTCGATGTTTTTTGGTGATTTCCCTACTCCAACGACCTTCGGGTTTCCCTTTCAACTGTTCGGGATGACCTGTTCCCGTTTTTGGGTGTATTTTTAATTCCTCAATAAAACGGTTGGCTTTTTCGTAAGCCTTTGGTTCGCTCTTGGCAAGTCGTTGCAAGTCCAATGCGGCTTCGGGCGACACGGTTACTTCATACATTGTATCCATTGCGTCTTAGGAATGTTGTTAGATCTTCATTAGGCAACATTTTCATACCCTTGCCTTCGGCTATCTGTTTTTCTGCACGATCCAATTTGGCGTAGAATTCCTCTTTGGTCAACAACGTCGGGTCGGTTCGTTTCTTTGATGCCAATTTTTTGACGTACTTCATCGCCTTTTCCAAAAGGGTCTCGTCGTCGGCTATTTCGCTCATTGCGCGGTAAAATTCCACATTCATCTGTAATGCTGTCATATCCTTAAATGTTTTATGGTTATCATCGGCAAAAATATGCAAAACTTTTGATAATACAAATTTTTTTCGCAATTATGTTTTTGCAACTTGGTTGCATTTTTTTTGTCATAATTTTGCGTCGTAATCAAAAACAATAAAAACACAAAACATTATGATGACTTTCATTGAAAACTATTGGGATGCTCTCGTTGAGATGTTTGCCGAGATGGCTCCCTACTTGGTTTTGGGATTTTTCTTCGCAGGATTGTTGAAGGCTTTTGTGCCGCAAAGTGTTTACAGTCAACACCTTGCACCGCGCACAATGGGCAGTGTTATCAAAGCCGCCGCCCTCGGTGTTCCGCTGCCGCTGTGTTCGTGTGGTGTGATTCCAACGGCTGTCGGTCTCCGCAAGTCGGGCGCGTCGCACGGTGCGTGTGCGAGTTTCCTGATTGCAACTCCGCAGACCGGCGTGGATTCAATCGCCGCAACGTATTCGCTGATGGGATTGCCGTTTGCCATCATCAGACCGATTGTGGCGTTGTTCACGGCGATTTTTGGCGGCTGGCTGGTTAATAGACACGGGGCACAAGAGGCGGAACACGGTGAGGAGCATCATCATGAACATCATGAGCATCACGAACATGAACATCATCATCATGACGATGACGACGACGACGATTGTTGCTGCGATGATGATGGTTGTGGCTGTCATCACGAAAAAATTGACGAAAGCTCGCTGTGGACCAAATTTGTCGGCTCGATGAGGTACGCCTTTGTGGAGATGTTGCAGGATGTGGGCAAGTGGCTTGTGGTTGGCTTGCTGATTGCGGCGTTGATTACGGTGGCAGTGCCGGCAGAATGGCTCGCGGCGTTGCACGATTACAAGTTGCTCAATATGTTGATAGTCTTGATGATAGCCATTCCGATGTACACTTGTGCGACGGGCAGTATTCCGATTGCGGTGTCGTTGATGGCAAAAGGTTTGACACCTGGCGCGGCGTTGGTGTTGCTGATGGCGGGTCCGGCGGTCAACAGTGCGTCGATGTTGGTGATTGGCAAAGTTTTTGGCAAACGGACGCTGTGGCTCTATTTGTTGTCGATTGTGATTGGCGCGGTGGGTTTTGGATTGGCGATAGATTATCTGATGCCGCAGGAATGGTTTGCGGTAACGGGCTCGATGGCTACCTGCGGACACTGTCACGACCTCTCGGTGATGGATTGGATTTGGATGGGATTGCTCACCTGCCTGTTAATCAACGCATTTGCAAGTCAGATAATTAATTCATACAAACATAAAAAGAATCATAAAATGGAAGTTTCAAAGAAAAACCAGGTGGTTTACAAGGTCTCTGGAATGAGTTGCAACCACTGCAAAATGAGCGTAGAAAAGGCAATCGCCGACATTGAGGGCGTGGAGTCTGTAACGGTAGATTTGCCCGGCGGAATGGCTTACGTGGACGGCTCGCACGACGGACAAAAACTTATCGATGCCGTGAAGGCGTTGGGTTTTGAGTGCGAGGCAGCGTAGAGAGTGAGTGCGGAAGGTAAAACCGTCCAAATCTGAAAAATAATGCAGATTTGGACGGTTATTTGTTGAAAAATGATTATATTTGCAGTTGAAAAATATCACAAAAACATTTCATATAATGGAAAATCGCAAATATCCTGTTGATACACAGACATTTAGTAAGATTATAGAGGAAGGATGTGTTTATATTGATAAAACAGATCTTGTCTATAAAATTGCTAACGAATATCATTATGTCTTTTTGTCGAGACCGCGACGTTTTGGCAAGTCATTGTTGTGCAGCACGTTGAAAGAATATTTCAGTGGCAACAAGGATTTGTTTAAGGGTTTGAAAATTGATGGAATGGAAAAGGAATGGGCGCAATATCCCATAATTCACCTTGATTTTAGTTCGTGCAAAACCACTGATATTAAGGCAATTAAGAAATATCTTTCTGTATTATTGGCAAAATATGAATATCAGTATTCGCTGATTTCAAAAAAAGATTTTGAGAAGGAGATAAAAGGCAAAATAGATGTAGAAAACATCTCGAATGTACGTTTGGGCAATCTTGTGGAGTCTATTTGTAAACAGACGGGCAAAAAAGTTGTCATAATTATTGACGAATATGACGCCCTGATGCTCAACGCGATACACGATGACGATTTGCAAAACAAGGTGCGCGAGCAACAGAACAATCTTTTTTCGCCGCTCAAAGAACTCGACCCTTACATCCGTTTTCTTTTCATCACTGGCATAACAAAGTTTTCGCAGATGTCGATTTTTTCGACGTTGAACAGTCTCAAAGATATTTCTTTGAGGCCAGAATTTGAGACGCTTTGCGGAATTTCACACGAAGAAATGCTGTCAGTCTTCAAGTCTGATATTCAGAGTTTTGCCGACAAGAATGGTTATACTTTTGAACAGACTGTCAGGT
>JAFXMJ010000102.1 GCA_017530465.1 Bacteroidales bacterium | reverse complement strand
TAACAAGCGGTTTATATTTTCGATGATTCACAAATTTCGCTACGACGCGGGCAAAAAATATCCCGTTCTAAGCACCCGCAACGATATTTTTGTACTCATCGACGAGGCACACCGCACACAATACAAAGACCTTGCGGAAAATATGCACACCGCACTGCCCGACGCCAATTTTATAGCCTTTACGGGTACGCCATTGCTTGGCACCAAACGCCTTACCAATCAATGGTTTGGCGATTATGTATCGGAATACAATTTTGCGCAGTCGGTGGAAGACGGCTCCACAGTGCCGCTTTTTTACAGCCGCCGAGTGCCGGAAGTGGGTCTTACAAACAATTTTCTTGACGACGACCTCCTTGAAATCATCGAAAGCGAAAACCTCAACGAAGCCGAGACCAAACGCCTTGAAGATTCTGGCAGCCGCATCATCGAGGTTTTGAAACGCGACGACCGCCTCGACAAAATCGCCAAAGACATCGCGCACCATTTTCCGCGCCGTGGATTTTTGGGCAAAGGTATGGTAGTTTCTGTTGACAAATTCACCGCCGTAAGAATGTACGACAAAGTGCAGCATTATTGGAATTTGGAGAAAAAACAACTTATCGAAGACCGCAACCACGCTGCCACCAAAGAAGAGCGCGACCAAATCAACCGCACTATAAAATATATGGACAGCGTGGAGATGGCAGTAATTGTATCAGAAGACGCCGACGAAGACAAGAAATTTGCCGCCGAAGGTCTCAATATTAAGCCTCACCGCGACAAGATGAACCAAATAATCGACGGTATCGACATCGAAGACCGTTTCAAAAATCCGAAAGACAAGTTGCAATTGGTGTTTGTATGTGCGATGTGGCTCACGGGTTTTGACGTGCCGAGCCTTTCCACGCTCTATCTCGACAAGCCGATGAAGGGTCATACCCTGATGCAAGCCATCGCCCGCGCCAACCGCGTCTTCCCCGGCAAGCAGAGCGGCATTATTATCGACTATGTTAATGTATTCAAGTATATGCAACAGGCACTCAGCGACTACGCCACGGGCAGCGACGGCAGCGAGTTTCCGGCAAAAGACATCCATTATCTCCTCGACCTCATCGACCATACAATCGTGGAGGGCGACAATCTTTTGCGTGCCATCAACGTAAACCTCGACGACATAAACACCTTCGATACCACAGCAAAACTTGACGCTTTAAGAGCCGCACTCGACCTCATTTACCAAAACGACGAGCAAAAAGAGAAGTTTAAGGTGATTACCAACACAATGCTCAACCTCTACGACGCCTCCAAGCCCGAAGTGTTTGAATTAGGATGGCAAAACCCGAAATTTGCCCCGCTCAAATATATGAACGACCTGATGAACAACACCATTGACGACTTGAAACTCAACCGCGCCAAAAACCGTCTCAATTCGCTGTTGGACACATCGGTATCCTCATCACAACCCGAAACTTTCACAACAGCTGCCGAACCTGCAACACAGTTTGGCGGCATACACGAATACAAGGTGATAGACCTTTCAAAAGTGGACGTGGAGGCACTGCGCCGCGAAATCCACCGCGCCGAATACAAGGCGATTGAAATTGCAGACATCCGCGAGTATATCCAGCAAATGCTCCAACAGATGATCAACCGCAATGCCACGCGAGTAAGGTTCAGCGAGCGTTTCAAGGGCATCATCGACCGTTACAACGCCGGCGGCAGCGAAAATGAGGATTATTACGAGCAACTTCTCCAACTCACTGCAGACCTCAAAGCCGAAAACAACCGCGCCGACCTCGAAGGTCTCAGCGAGGCGGAACTCGAAATGTTTGACCTTCTCATCAAGGGTCGCCACCTTACCAAAACCGACGAACAAAAAGTGAAACTCGCCGCCAAACACCTTTTCCAAAAACTCACCGCCAACAAGGAAAACCTTTTTGTGGTGGATTGGTACAAAGACGCCCAAGCAATGGAAAATGTAAAAACGGCTGTAACTGTATCCTTAAACGCCGATCTTCCCGAAAGTTTCGACAAAGAGGCATTTGATTCCAAAATCAACCTACTTTTCAATCATTTTGTAGATATGGCGGTGCAGCATTACGGTTGGCTCGGCGAAGCGGCGTAATTTTTTTTATATTGCAACCGTTTGCGTAGTTTTTGTATAAAAAAACCGACATAAATTACGCCGCCAAGGAGATTTATTGCCTACCTTAGCGGCGTAAATTTATAATCCTAAACTCGTACAAACAATGAACACAAAAACATTAATCGCAACACTCTTGGTTGCAGCGGCATTGGACGCCTCGGCGCAGCTCAAAAGTCCGTCCGGCAACCTCCAATGCGACTACGGCGTTGACAATGGAAAGCCATATTACACGCTTAGTTTCAATGGCAAGACCGTCATAGAGAAGTCGCACCTCGGTTTTATCCTCACGCCCAACACTCACCGCGACTTCACCTACAAGGAAGACGTCAACGACAAGGATGTTGACCTGACTACCGGTTTCCGAATCACCGCCGAAAAACCATCAAGTTTCTCCGAGACTTGGCGTCCTG